>JAUZPH010000640.1 GCA_030706065.1 Bacillota bacterium
AAACAACTTTCTGGCTCATGTCATAGGCACAACCAACTCCGACGGTGACGGGCTGGCGGGAATCGAAAGTGAATATAACAGTGTATTATCCGGAACTCCGGGAATGAGAATAACAGAGACCGACAGAAGGAGCAACGAACTTCCTAATATAATTTCTGATTTTACGCAGCCGGTAGATGGGAAAGATGTTGTCCTTACTATAGATTCAACTATACAAGCCTTTGCCGAGAAGGCAGCAGACCAGGCACTGAAGGATAATAAGGCGAAAGCGGTAACAGTAATGGTTATGGATCCTAAGACCGGCGAGGTTCTGGCTATGGCTAATAAGCCGGATTTTAATCCTAACAAGCCCAGGGAAGGTGCTGCCACTGTAGAGGAAATGTCAAAGCTCTGGAGGAACAGGGCTGTAAGTGATACATACGAACCAGGTTCTATATTCAAGGTGTTTACAGCTATTGCTGCCATGGAGAAAGGTGTTGTAAAGGAAAATGATACCTTTGTATGCGGAGGCAGCAGGACAGTAGCAAATAGAGTTATACACTGCTGGAAAAGATCGGGTCATGGTACTGAAAACTTCCTTCAAATATTGGAGAACTCCTGCAATGTTGGTTTTATGGAACTTGGAGAGAGGCTTGGAGCTTCAAACCTTAATGAATATATAAATAAGTTCGGCTTTGGACAAAAAACCGGTATTGACCTTCCCGGTGAAGCAAAGGGAATTGTAAAAAAGACAAAAGATATTACTACAGTAGATTTAGCAACAATATCTTTTGGACAGACCAATACTGTGACACCTATTCAGTATATGACTGCGTTTAATGCCATAGCTAATAATGGCGTTTGGATTACTCCGCATATAATGAAGGAAATAACTCATACAGAGAATGATAAGGTTGTTGTGGATGCAACCTACGAGACCTATGATAAGAATTATGTCAAGAAACAGGTGGTATCAAAGGAACAGGCAAATACTCTGAGCAAGTACCTTGAGCAGGTAATTGCAGAGGGCGGCGGCCATAACACATACATTGACGGTTATCACATCGGTGGAAAGACAGGGACGGCACAAAAGGTAAATCCGGCAACAGGAGCCTATCAGAGCGGAAAATACGTTGCCTCCTTTGCAGGACTTGCTCCTGTTAACGATCCAAAGGTTACTGTTTTTGTTTCCATTGATGAACCGGATCCTTCAAATTATTATGCGGGACAGATAGCCACTCCAGTTGCAAAGCAGTTGTTTTATAATATTTTCAACTACTTATCCATTAAAGGTGATGTCTCAATAGAGGACACATTGCAGAGTATGAAGAAGGATGTTATTGTACCAAATGTAAGGGGTATGAAAAAGGATCAGGCTATCAAAGTGCTTAAGGAGAATAATCTGAAGTATGAAGTTGATGGGACAGGGGAAATGATAGTTGATATGACTCCAAAGCCCGGAGTTACACAAAAAGAGGACAGCAAAATAATCCTTTACACTGGAAATGGTGCAAACTATAATAAAGAAGTAGTGGTTCCCGACCTGCAGGGTTACAGCAGGGACGATGCTGATGCGGTGCTGAAGAGTCTGGGCTTGCAGGCGGAATACATAGGAGACGGACTGGTGGCGGATCAAGGTAGTGCACCAGGAGAGACTGTTATGAAAGGTACCGTCATAAAGATATATCTGGATCCTATGCCTGGAGATTAGTAAACAATATTGGCATGCATATAAAGATGCATGCCAATATTGTGTATGTAAAAATTAAATTTCAATGTGGGAATTTCTTTTCTGATGCCAGGTTTATCACTAATCAAATTGGCAATAATTTTAAATAACTGTATTGAGGAGATGAATTTATGAAATTATCAAGATTGCTTGAAGGAATGGATTATACTCTCGTTAAAGGAACAATTGAAGTTGATATAGAGGAAATTCAATACAACTCAAGGAAAGTGAAAAAAGAGGACGTGTTCTTCTGCATAAGGGGCTATTCAGCGGATGGGCATAATTATGCTGTCTCGGCAGTGGGAAGAGGCGCTTCAGTGGTATTCTGTGAGAAGGATATTCAAATTGAGTCCCCGGTCACGGTTATAAAAGTGAAGGACACAAGAAAAGCTATGGCTATAGCTGCGGCAAATTACTACGGAAGACCTTCCGACAGGCTGAAACTTATTGGTATAACAGGGACTAACGGAAAGACTACCTCCACTTATATGATCAAGGCAATATTGGAAGAGGCGGGGCATAAGGTAGGCCTTATCGGAACCATAGCGAATTTAGTCGGAAATGAGAAATTACATGCTGATAGAACCACCCCTGAATCACTGGAACTTCAACAGTTGTTTGATTATATGGTGAAAAAGGGAATGGAGTATTGTGTGATGGAGGTTTCCTCCCATTCGTTGGAACTGGATAGGGTTTATAGTGTTAATTTCAAATATG
>JAUZPH010000641.1 GCA_030706065.1 Bacillota bacterium
GAAAAGTCTCGGTGCAAAAGAGCTTCTTCCCCGGAGCCTTGACGGCAAAACCTTTACCATCAATCTTCCGAGACAATTGAACCTGCAGTACATTATAAATGGCAGCAGCTGCAGTATTCTAGAAACCAAGAGTCCGGAAATTCTTGCTCCGGAGGATGTAAATATTGATGAAATATATAACAGCCTTGTAAACTTGCCGGTTATTCCTCAGGATTTGCAAAGCCGACTTAAGTCTATCAAAGACTGGAAAAATACTATGTATATACCTTTTGTACAGTCCTCCATGGAGGAAGTAGATATCAATGGCACAAAGGGTTATGCCTCCGATATCAATTCACTGAACGGAAAGGCCCAAGACCCCAATAACCCGCAATCTGCAGTTATATGGTATAAGGACGGAGTATTTTACGGAATTCAGGGCCAGGGCTGCAAGGAAGACATTATAAGCCTCGCCAGAGCAATGAGGTGATTTTATTGATTATTGAAACTGAAGCTCTCACAAAGCTTTACGGTAAAAAAACAGGCTGCAAAAATATTTCCATAACAGTCCGGGAAGGCCAGATTTATGCCTTCCTGGGCCCAAACGGAGCCGGAAAAAGCACCTTTATAAAGATGCTTACAGGCTTGATTTTTCCGACTTCCGGCAGGGCGGAGGTGCTTGGAAAACCCCTTGGTGATGTGGAAGTAAGAGAAAAGCTGGGTTATCTACCCGAAAATTTCAAGTATCAGGATTGGATGTCAGGACAGGACCTCCTCTCCTTCCATGCCTCCCTTTATAAGCTGGACAGAAGAATATCAGAGTCCAGAATTGAAGAAGTTCTTGAACTTGTCAAGCTTAAAGGAAATGAAAAGTATAAAATAGGCTCTTACAGCAAAGGTATGCAGCAGAGGATCGGAATTGCCAGCAGCCTTTTATGCGACCCGCAGCTTATCATACTGGATGAACCCACTTCTGCACTAGATCCCATCGGCAGAAAAGAAGTGAGGGATATAATGGTGGAGCTTAAAAAGAGGGGTAAGACCATATTTCTGAACAGCCACCTTCTCAGCGATGTGGAAATGCTCTGCGACAGTGTTGCCATCATAAACAAAGGGAGCATAATAAAGGAAGGCCCTCTTGATACGATTCTCTATGAAAAGGTGACACTGGAAATTCACGCTGACAATATTACCGGGCCTATACTTCAAAAGCTTGGTGAAATCGATAAGGATATGGAGTATGAAAGGGACAGGATATGTTTGCAGATTAGCGGAAATGAAGAAACAGCTTCAATTGCCGAACTCATTATTAATAATGGCGGGAGATTGTATGGACTCATCCCTCACAGGGAAACTCTCGAAAATGCTTTTATAAGATTGATTGAAGGTGAAAATTATGATTAGTAGCATATACAGCATAGCTTCAGCCTCCTTCAGGGAAGGCTACAAGAAAAGGCTATTTCACCTTGTAGGTATTCTAACCTTATTATACCTGCTTATATTTGGACAGCTAATTCACTACAGTGTAAAGAGTATGGTAGAGGAAAGTCAGTCCAGCATACTTGTATTTGTCAATGTATCAACCATCGTGGCACTGCTGGGTTTTTATTTTTCCAGCATGGTAGTAGCTTTTTTAACCATTATGTCTTCCATTGGACTCGTCTCCTCGGACATAGAAAGCGGAACCATTTACGCTGTGATTACAAAGCCCTTAAAAAGAAGTTCCTATATTCTCGGTAAATATCTTGGCACCGCTGCCCTTTTGATCATATATTCCACTTTCCTATACTGTACCATGATAATCCTGCCCTTGACTGTAAATGTATCCTTCTTTCAAACCTTTGGAATGTCACGCTTGTTACTGGGCCTCATATTTTTTATCTTTGAACCTTTGGTGATATTATCTCTGTGTATATTGGGAAGCGTAACTTTCAAAACCTTGAACAATGGTATTTTCATAGTGTGCGTATATATACTGGGATTGATCGGTGGAGTTCTTGAACAGATAGGGCTTATAATAAAAAGTGACGGACTCTTTAAACTTGGAATACTCTCCAGTCTCGTCTCTCCCTTCGATTCGGTTTATAGGAAGATGATGGATTCCATATTTTCCTCCTCGGGAATCCTGAGTTCAAGCAGTGGCCTGGGGTTGTTTACCGGCACCCAAGTTGTGCCGAGTATCTGGATGACTATATACACCCTGGTGTATCTCATAGCCTGCGTATACCTTTCCATTCACAGCTTCAAGGAAAAGAACATATAAATATTAAAGGCAGCCGCTTAAGTTCAGATAAGTGGCTGCCTTTAATTTAAATTCCTGTTATTCTAAAACCGTTATAGTATTTTTTATTTCCTTGGATTTATATACCGCCTGATCAACATAGTCGATTAAATTTTCCACGTCAATTATTCCATCATTAACTTGTACTATTCCGATGCTCA
>JAUZPH010000642.1 GCA_030706065.1 Bacillota bacterium
ACTGGCATGAAAGTGGAACTAACAGCGGACAAACTGGACAATGTACTAACTTCAAATCAGGCTGATGTGATATACAGAGTATGTAAGGAAGCTTTGACAAATTCCCTGAGACACGGAAAGGCTGAACATGTATCCATAATATTTAAGCTCGTTGAAAAAAATATTAAATTATTCATCTTTGATGATGGCTGCGGCTGCAGGGAAATATCTCTAGGCTTGGGATTAAAAGGCATGAGGGAAAGGGTACAGGAAGAGAAGGGTAGTATTGCCTATGGTTCTGACGGTGAAAAAGGGTTTAATATTCATGTCGAATTGCCAGTTGGAGGTGTGATAGATGATTAGGATGGTAATAGCAGATGATATGGTAATATTCAGGGAAAGCCTGAAATTTATCATGGAACAGGATAATGAAATAAAGGTGGTGGGGTGTGCAGGGAACGGAAAGGAAGCAGCTGGGCTTTGTCAAACCTTGACACCGGATTTAGTCTTAATGGATCTGATGATGCCGGAATGTGATGGAGTTGAAGGTACAAAGCTCATAAAGACAGCCAACCCCAGGATAAAGGTGCTTGTTCTTACCACTTTCAACGATGATCAAAATGTATCCGCGGCGCTCAGGAATGGTGCCGATGGATATGTGTTAAAAGAGATAAAACCTGACGAACTAATCATGGCAGTAAAAAGTGTCTCAAAAGGCTTTAAAATCATTCAGCAAAGTGCTTTTAATTCAGTATTGGATAAATTGGTCAGCTGCGAACAGGAGGAATCAAATACTGCCAGTAAAATCAAGGCTGACCTAACAGAGAAAGAAAAAGCAATAATCAGGCTTATCATAGATGGTAAGGGTAATAAGGAGATTGGTGAAATCCTCTCCTTCGCAGAGGGAAGCATAAAGAACACTATTACTGGAATACTAAACAAGTTTAACCTCAAAGATAGAACAATGCTTGCAATTTATGCTATCAAGAATAATTTAGTATAGTAAAAATGAAGAGTTACATATCTTCTCTTTAAGTGACTAAAGTCACATTTTGAAGGAAATGTTGTGACTTGAGGATATAAGTTAGTGACTGACGGGCTATTTACAAAGCTCGAACATTGGAATACTATAAATATATGGTATTTTAATGGGTATTTAGAGAATTATATGTGAGCAAGTGGTGAAAAGCCTAATTGAACAGAAATGTTCGATTGGGCTTTAATGCCGTTCATTAGGAACTGGCTATATAAAAATGTTATCCTACCCATAAATTCACATTGAGAATAAGCCTCATCTTGTGTATAATATTTGTAATATCTAATGTTTAAGGAGTGAGTACATGGATAGTGTGGGCAGTTGGCAGAAAACTATGTCTACTACCAAAGTGCAGTATCCCAAGGCTTATCAATTTACAACCATCATGCTGGCAAAACAGCTGTATCTTACAAATCTCGGAGCCAGAGGGTTATCCCATGAAAGGAAAAATGTCAGGGAACTTTCAAGACAGGTAATTCATGAAGATTTCGCATTAAAGGAAGCTAGCAGTTAGCTTCCTCTATTTATTGAAATCGTTGTTGTTTTAACAAAATAAATAAAATCATGTATTGAGTTTTGTAAGTTTTTATGAAATAATGAGTTGAACTACATTATCATTGATCTAATTGAATAAAATGTTGAAAATCGAGAGGAGAAAAGGGATGAAAAAGATAATCGGGCTGCTTACAGCGGCATTAGTGATTGCAACAGTGACTTCTGGCTGCGGCGGCAATAAAAATCAAACTACTGCAACCGGTGATGCTGGAGCAAGTCAGGCAACTGCGAGCACTGTAAATTATGTAGCCACAATAGGAGATGAAAAAATACCTGAGGATGAGTTCAGATACTTTTTGGCACAAACTAAGGACAGCATAGAACAGATGGCTGGTGCTACTGATGCGGCAACTCAAAAGACCTTTTGGGCAGGAAAAATAGGGGATCAGAATGCAGAGGACGTTGCCAAGGACATGGCTTTAAATAACTTGGTGGAATACGATATCTGGCTTGATAAGGCAAAGGCAGCAAATTATACAGTAGATGGACAGACAACACAGAGTGCCAATACACAATTGGATACTTATATAGCGACATTAGGTACCGGCGAAGCTGGGACAAAGACATATGAAAAGAGATACGGAATAACTGTAGACAAGACCAAGGTTATTAATGCGAATATGAGTATTATACAGAAGTTTTATGCTGATCAACAGACAAATACTAAGATGACAGATGAAGAACTTAAAAAATTCTATAATGATAACTTGACAAAATACCAGCAGGTTAACGTTAAACAAGTCCTCTTTCTTACTATCGATCAGACAACTCAACAGCCTCTATCTCAGGAAAAGCAGGATGCTGCAAAGAAGAATGCAGAGGATATTTTAAAACGAGTGAAAGCTGGG
>JAUZPH010000643.1 GCA_030706065.1 Bacillota bacterium
ATAAAGCCGACCAGATACTGGTACCAGCTTCTCTTTCATGCTGGAATAAAAAGTATTGTACATAAAATTATACTACAAATTTATGTCAAAGAAAACAATTACATGCACATTTATGCTGTATAATACTATTTTCTCCTTTTAGCCTTCTTCTTATGGGAATTCTTCTTCCCATGGGGCCCCAATTCTTCGGACATCTCCGTGGCCATCCGCATTTTCACCCTTTTTGTCTTAAGCAAGTCATAGACAGTATTGGGTTTTGGAACTCTTCCATAAGCCTTCATTGCCCAATAAACCAAAGAGTAAAATCCAATAAACACCATTCCGGCTATAAGCCCTGAACCCTGCCCGGGAACCAGCGGCATGCTTATAATTACTACCACGATACTGATTAAGGCTATCCATGAGGTATAGGGATAGCCGGGCATCTGACATTTTCCTTCAGGAGGGCATCCATATTTCTTTCTGAAGCGTAGATGGGTTGCCAGAATTACTCCATAAGTAAAAAGCAGTGCAAAGCCACCTGAGCTTATAAGGAAAAGATATACCCTTGGAAAGAGCAGACCAAAGCCCAGTCCTGCCAGCATTGCAAGTCCGGAAAAAATAATACCGCGGTAAGGTACGTCTCTGCTGTCTTTCAGCCATCTGGGGGCATGCCGTTCCTCTGCAAGGGAGCGTATCATCCTTCCAAGCCCGAACATTGCTGCCAGCATTGTAGAAAGGATGGCAGTAATCAACACAAAATTCAGGGCACCTCCGGCCCACGTAATTCCCCATCTGTCAAGGGCGGCAACCAGCGGGCTTACTCTTTCATTCAATACTGCCGTTGGTATAAGCGGCAGCAGTACTGCAGCAGAAATTATATAGAGTCCTACAAGACTCAATACCGTATAGGTAATGGCCTTTGGCACTGTCTTCTGTGGATTCGCCGTCTCTGATGCGGCCAAACCTATTATTTCAAAGCCCGCGTACGCAAAGATTACTATGAGCATGCTTCCTGCAATACTTCCTATGCCTCCTGGCATAAATGCCTCCCCGGTAAGTTCACCGGCGCCGAGCCCTGAACCTCCCCGTATCAAGCCCGTTATGAGCAGCACTCCGATTATGATAAAGGAGATTATAGCAAAAACCTTAACAGCTGCCAGACCACTCTCGAGCTTGCTAAGTTTATCGGTACCCAACAGGTTAAGTAGAGTTACACCGATAATAATCAGGCTTCCCAACAGGGATATTGAAACTCCGGGATACCAATTTCGTACCAGGATGGATACCGCCGTAGCCTCACTGGACATTGCCAGTATCATTCCTGTCCAGTAAACCCAGCCTACTACAAAGCCGGTACCGGGTCCGAACATCTTTGCTGCGAAGGTTCGAAAGGAGCCCGGAGCAGCGTCTGCCACCGTCATCTCGGATAGAGCATAAAGAATAAAGTAAATCAGTATTCCTCCCAGAATATATGAGATAATAATCGCCGGCCCAGCCGCATGTATAGCTACCGAAGACCCAAGAAAGAAAGAACCTCCTATTACAGTACCCAACGCCATCATCGTAAGCTGCCATGCAGACAGTCCTTTATGTTTGCTTTCCTCCATATTACCACCCCGAACATGTTTTTATTTTTAACCCTATTATGAAATGTCTTTAGTATAGTATTCCTTAAAATCTCCCAATACATTCCGGGTAATAAAAACAAAATGAATGCAAAAAGCCCGGCAGCTTTCCGCCACCGGACCTTTAAGTACATCTAAAAATTAATATAATTCCTGTCTTTCATCAAAGTCAATCCAACCCTCAGCCTCTGCATATGTAAAGACGTCCTCAAGGAGAATGTCATAGTCTTTTGCCAGTACTGCCGGATTGGCCTTGTATTTTTTTATTGTTCTCTCTGTAAAATTGTCGGTCCTCATCTTCTGTTCATATATGAGAGCCTTCAAGTATGTACTTCCTACTAGCTCTCTGAGGAGATTATACCTGTAGCTTTTAGGGCTGCAAATGTATAACCTGCATATGACAGGCCTCTTTTCGTATATGGTACACAAATTTGATTCCGTAATATAAATACAATTTTTTTCTTTTCTCAATATATATTGATTAAAGTCCCTGTAGTAATTCTTCTTTTTTAACAGCTTTTCCTGTACAAAACTGACAGCTGCCTCCTTGTTCCAATTTGAAAGCCTGTTTACACAGACATTGTCCATTTCCACCGACCAGGCCTTCTTGCAGCAGCTTTCTTCACAATTATCACAGGGAAGAGTGTTATCTCTCAAGAATATATCGATTGCCTCCAGTAAATCCTTAACCGTTGTATCAGCCTGAATCATATCATAATCTATCTTGCCGCCGCCATCCAGTAATAACTTCACATTTCCAGCCCCTAACTTTACATATTATAGTGAATTTCTATTTTTAAAGTCTATC
>JAUZPH010000644.1 GCA_030706065.1 Bacillota bacterium
AATTTCCTCACGTACCGTAACAAGATCATCCTTCCAGCTTATTAGCCTTCGGAAAATCTTTGAAAGGTACTTTATAACCTCCGTCAGTTCTGTATAATTGTTCTTAACACAAATTGCCATCACAGCATTTAAAGTATTAAAAAGAAAGTGCGGATCTACCTGGCTTTGGAGAAACCTCAATTCCGCCTGAACCCTTTGGACCTCCAGATCTTTTCTCTTTAACTGGAGCTTATAAACATCATTTATCAATGTGTTTATCCTGGAAGTCATCACATTAAAACTGAGAACCAGTTCTCCTATCTCATCCTTTCCTTCAGCCACTTCTATCAGTTCAAAATTCTGATTTTCAACCTTCTTCATATGTTTGAGCAGCTTTTTCAACCTGTAGTTATAAGATCTTACAATGATCCAAATAAGGAGAGAAGAAACAAGAGTGACAAGAAAAATAATACAACCAACAAAAATATTTGACCTCTGGGACTCATCCAGAATACTGGTGTGGTTTGGTACGCCGATTATATTCCATCCATTCAAGTATCCCCCGGTCCCCAATGGTTGTATAAAGAAATCACTGTATTTTTCACTGTTGTAAATGCTTTTGAAATTTGTATAGCCCTTTGATAAATCCTTTTCATCCATACGGCCGGTGGAACAGACGATATTCCCCTTGGGGTCCACTAGAAACAAGTTCAGATAGCCCTTTTCCCGGTCAAATATGTCATATAATCTATTGGTATTGATATCTATTTTGAGAATCTGCTCGTAGCTGCCGCTGCTGGTTGTAAACTCATTGCCGTACAAGTGCCGTATTATGCTTAAGTATTGTACATAGCCACTGCCAGCAGGAGATTTGTCCCGATATGTGTACAAAACCACATAATTACCGGACTTGAGGGTGTCCTTATACCATGGGGCATTTTTAACAGATTCATCAATATAATAATAGCTTCCTCCGCTTACAATGCTGTAATTTGAGGTATACAAAGAAACCTGCCCTATACTATTATAAATAGGCAAATACATGTTTATTCTGTCCCGCAGCGAATCGTTATATACTTCATAATACTGGTCGATACTGTCAAAATGCCTTTCCATTGTAGCATATAAAACCTTGTCAGAGGATACAGAATGGCTTACATCAACACACCCCCCCAGTAAAGAGGAAATATCCGTTTCAACCCTATTAATGGATATATTTAGATTTTCCGTTTCTCTTTCCTTAATGTCCTTGGATATCCTGCTCCAGAAAATCAAATTAATTGTCAGTATGGGTACAAATACACAAAGTATATATATCATTAGAAACTTAAAATTTAAAGGGATATCATTTATGAAATTGAAGAGTCCTTTCTTCATTGCCAAGGCAATCCTCCTTTCACCTTTTTTAACTTATAAATTGCTATCATCATGTTTTTTTCTGTAATTCGATGGCAGATGCCCTGTGATTGCTTTGAACTTGTTTACAAAATGATCAGCATCACCATATCCTACCATTGAGGCAATGGCCCAGATTTTCATATCCGTCATCCTGAGCAGTTTTTTGGCCTCCTCTATGCGCACGGTGTGCAGATACTCATTGAAATGCATGCCAACGGTTTTTGCAAAAACCTGTCCGAGATATACAGGGTTTACAAAATAAGCCTTGGCAACCTGCTGAAGTTTCAAGTCTTTCTGGTAATTTTGACGTACATAATCTTTTATTTCAATAATGACGTCTTTTGAACTCCTGCTGCTGATACTCTTGTAATAATCGGACATATATAACGCTAATCTGAAAAGTTCCTCTCTTAAGGAATCAACAGATGATTTCCCAATGGTTGTAATAACGTTTTCCAATCTGGTTATAAGCTCCTCCACACTGCCATTGTGGTTTTGTATATGCTTTACCATCCCAAATTCTATATTTTTTATATAACTCTCAATCACCACCGGAGCACACCTTTTTTTATAGAATTCATCAAAAATCTTATTTATCTTATCCCTGATTCCTGAAATGTTATTACTCAATATATCCTTTAAAAGTTCTTCAGGATTGGATTCATAAAAGTTATAATTCAGTGGAATATTCTTAAACTGATTATAACAAAGTAAACCGGCATTAGTCTGAAAGAGCCTGTATTGAAGTGCTGTCAGTGCCTGCCGGTATAGTTTCCCTATACTTTCCGCACCCCTTGCTTCCTCGCTCAGTGACACAGATATGGAACACTGACAGTTTTGGAGAATTATCCTCTCCAAATTCTCAAGATATCGTTCATCCTTCATAGCCATATCTTGAGTTATAATTATACCAAATCTGTAAGCATCGTCATCAAAAATATTCAGCACATGTTCACTGCCTACTGCATCTTCAATTACTTTTCTCACCGACAGTCTTCTCTTTTGGATGTCCATGTCATCAAGGT
>JAUZPH010000645.1 GCA_030706065.1 Bacillota bacterium
CTACAGGAGGGTGTGAAAAATGACATCAGTAAGGAGGGCTTGAAATTGAAAAAGTCAATAATAAAGGGATATTGCATAAAACTGATATCACTCGGCATCGCACTTATAGTATGCCTGCCGGCAGCAGTCAGGGCATCTTCAATTACGAACCGGGATATGGAGCAAGACGAGGAAAAGATTTTATACCTTACTTTTGATGATGGGCCTATTCCTATTATTACGGAGAAAATACTGGATGTGCTGAAGGAATATGGTGTAAAAGCTACGTTCTTTGTGGTTGGCAAGGAGATTTCAGGAAGAGAAGATATATTGAAAAGGATACACAACGAGGGGCACGGTATCGGATTACATACCTTCAGCCATAAATTCGAAAAGATATACAAGAGCAATGACAGCTTTCTGGAAGAGACTGATAGTACAGCGGCACTGGTAGAGAAACTGACAGGGTATAGGCCTGCTGCAGTGAGGTTTCCCGGAGGCAGTGACAGGATGCTCACGCCGGTACTACTGCAAAGTCTTCATGAAAGGGGATATAAGGTGTACGATTGGAATGTAAGCCTTGAGGACGGATTTTCCGCAAACCTTTCAGTAGGAACTCTTATAAAGAATTCGAAAAAAGTAAAGGGAGACCGGAATAGGAGGTTTTTACTGGCTCACTGTAATTCCAATAATAAGTCCACATATCTGGCCCTGCCATTAATAATACAGTATTATAAGAGTGAGGGGTTTGAGTTCCGGGCAATAGATGATAATACCGCAGAATATTATTATAAATTTAGAAATAAAGGTAATAGGGGATGAGGTATCTGTGAAAAAACTGGAGAGAAGCTTTTATGCGAGAGATACACTGGATGTAGCCCAGGAGCTGCTCGGTAAATGCTTGTTTAGAAAATATGAAGGAAATGAGTTGGTGGGCAGGATAGTGGAGGTAGAGGCATATATGGGGGAAGAGGATAAGGCAGCCCATTCCTTCGGCGGGAGAAGAACCCTCAGAAATGAAGTTATGTATGGAGAGGCAGGCCATATATACGTATACTTTATATATGGGATGCACTACTGTTTCAATGTTATAACAGAGAGGATAAATGTTCCCAGGGGAGTACTTATAAGGGCGCTGGAACCAGTAAGAGGAATTGAAATCATGGCTTTAAACAGATATAAGAAAACCTATGATGAACTAAGCAAAAACGAAAGGAAGAATCTCACCAATGGCCCGGCAAAGCTGTGCAGAGCTTTTAATATTACAGTAGAGCAAAACGGATTGGATATATGTGGAGAGGAATTTTATATATTTGAGGATGAACTTGAAAGGGAAATATTTGATATAGTACACACCACAAGAATAAATATCGATTACTCGGAAGAAGCCAGGTTTTATCCATGGAGGTTCTATATAAAAGGAAATCCATATGTATCAAAGTTCTAGACTCAGAATAATGAAGAATAAAAGAAAATTGCCGTGCAATTTTCTTTTATTAATATGCAGATTAATATATAATATAGTTGGCAATACCTTTAACATATGCGAAGTAATGTAAATTAGTTGAGATAAGGGGGAATATAAATGATAAAAGATTACATAATTATGGCACTGGTGATTCTGGCTGTTATTATTCTTGTAGTATCACTTGTAAAAAAGGCGGTAAAACTGGTGCTGATCATACTGGCGGTTTTTATTGGTATCGGAGTTTATAATATTGTGGTAAAAGGACGTTCACCGGTGGATGTGGTAAACGATTATGTAACAAATTTCAAATATGGGCGTAATGTGGCCGGGCTTACCGGCAAGATTAATACCTCAACAGGCAATATTAAGAAAATCATAGAAGCAAATAGCCTGGACAAGAATTCCGTGGAAGTTCTAAAACAGGAAAATGAAAATCTTCATAAATATAAGGACGAATTTGAAAGCCTTAAACATACTGAAGTACTTAACGGGTTTCATAAGAATTATTCCGGTTACCTGGACACGATAGTAGGGCTGGCTGATAATGCAGTTAAGTTGTCCGCAAATGGAACACTGGAGGGTGCAAAAGATATGGCGGGCAAGATAAAAGGTGCCCTGGACAGCCTGGTTAGTTTAAAACAATAATAGGTACAAGCATTTGATAATTTATGGAGGTTAGGAATAACCTCCTTTTTTATTTCGCAGATTTACAAATGCTCAATTATTTCTGAAATGTATTGGATAAGTTTCAAAAAAATAGTGATTTTGTTGAATATTAGATATATAATTATATTTATGATTTTATTATTTATAATTTTAAAGGGGGGGCTTGTGTTGCAGTTGGACGCAAGATATATGATTCCAGGGGATTACTGTAGTTTGTTTGGCTTGAAGGAAACAGAGAAGGCAATTAAAGATGTAAAAGACTTCTTTGAGAGAGAACTTGC
>JAUZPH010000646.1 GCA_030706065.1 Bacillota bacterium
ATGGAGTCTTCGGCCATCATGCTGTCTGCAACCTGCTTTGGCGTCATTGGTGTCTCACTTCCTTTAAGCTTTGCAAAACCTGCATTTCTGACTACGCACCAGACTTCCTCGTCTTTCCCTAATCTAAAAGCTCTAATTTCATAACCTTCCGGCAAAACAGTTTCCGGCACTTCACTATCTCCTCGAACCAGCAGGAAGGAGTACCTTTCTACCATGAACCTCAGGCCCTCCATAAGCTCCATCATTTTTGTATTTACCACGGGAACAAAGACATTAACCTTATCCAGACCTTCAGTATGCTTCAGAATATTCATCATCAGCTTTCTGTAAGTGTCAATGTCTTCAACTTCCGAATGGAATATTCTGAATCTGCCCATTCTGCCTCTTCTATAATAATCATTAATTATTAATGAAGCTGCTGCTATTATATCCCCTGTCTCGTTTTCAACAATATAAGTTGGATTCTCTTCACTGAATTTAAAATCCTTGAAGTCCTCGTCATACAGAAAGGAATCATCAACCTCTGCTTTATGCCTTTTACAGTAATTTATGAAGTCATGTATCCTATCATCCCTCAAAGCTTCGATATTCATTTGTTAAGCACATCCTTTACCAAAATTATTTGAATTCTCTGCGCCGGCTATCACACCGGCTGCTTTTTCACTTCAGCATCAATAATTTGAACTGCATTTGCAATTTCTTCATCACTGGCGTTACATACGCAGAGTCTTATTCCCTCAGCATGGTTAAAACCTCTTAAATAGCAATTGGTTGTACTACATACAAGAACTTTGCTGTTCAGCAGGCTTTTTACAAGTTCTTCCGACTTAATATTTTTAGTTTCCAAGTATGCGTATATTCCGGTTTCAGGAACATACCAGGTTATATTTTCATTATGATATTCTAAAGACGCATTTTTCAGAGCCTTCATCTTTTTTCTATAATAATTTTTTGTTCTTTTTATATGAAACTTGTACATCTTACTTTTAAGAAAAACTTCCAGCGCACTTTGATTAATTATAGATGTATTTAAATCCATGCTGTATTTGAAGCAATTAAAATCATTATGCAATTCCTGAGGAAGTATGGCAGCTCCAAGACGCAGCCCCGGAAGCAATGTTTTTGAAAAGCTTCTGATATATATAACCTTGTCCTTACTTTTCAGAGAATACATAGGATCAGCTTTGTTATCCAGTTCAAGGTCTGCTAAATAATCATCTTCTACAATATAAACATCATATTTTTCTGCCAACCTCAGTATTTCTCTCTTTTGCCTGGTATCATAACTAAATCCTGTAGGATTTTGATATCTGGGCATTGTATAAAAGAATTTTATGTCACCTTTTTTAAATATTTCTTCAAGCTCATTTAAATCAATACCCTTACTGGTTCTTTCAATACCAACTGCAGGAGTTTTTGCATATCTCATTATATCAAGCATAAGTGAATAAGTCGGCTGCTCAAGAAGAACTTTTGATTTCCCACTTGGAAATGGCATGGCAGCCAGTATGTATAAGGCCTGCTGTGAGCCATTTGTTATATATATATTTTCCGGCTTCACAAATATCTGAAAATTCATCAGATGCTTTTCCAGGGAATTTATTAATTCCGTCATACCTTTAGGTGATGAATACTCGAAAAGCTTTTCTCCGTAAATAGAAACAGCATTTTCCATACAATGATAAAAATCCTTATATGGGTTGATTTCCTCGGGTGGTGAAGCCTTCAGCATATCTACAACTTTTCTACTTTCACCCGATTTGTCTTCATTCTTTACAACATAATAGCCACTTTTAGGTACTGAATAAATAAAATGTTCCTCTTCAAGATGCTTGTATGCTTTTACTATGGTATCGGGATTAAACTCCAGTTCTCCTGACAGCCTTTTGATGGATGGCAGTTTTTCACCTGCCTTATATACTCCGGAATAAATTTTTTGCTTGATTATATCCGCTGCAGTTTCATATTTATACCGCATAATACCCTCCATCTATACCGGTATACCTTTATATTCCTTTACTGGCTTATTAATGATTTTTACACTAAAATTATTATATCATAAACCGTAAGGAGTGAATCTAAATGAAGCAAATTCCATTTTCATATGATAAACTTAATGAGATTATTAAGGAAATTCCTACTCCATTTTATATATATGATGAAAATTTAATAAGAGAAAATGTCCGTAGATTAAAAAAGGCTTTTTCATGGAATGCTGGATACCATGAATTTTTCGCTGTAAAATCTACTCCAAATCCATCAATTCTAAAGATCTTTAAAGATGAAGGTTGTGGAGTAGACTGTGCATCTTTAACAGAATTAATGCTGGCTGACATGTCCGGGTTTTCAAATGAAGACATTATGTTTACCTCTAATGTAACGACAGCAGAGG
>JAUZPH010000647.1 GCA_030706065.1 Bacillota bacterium
AAGATTCATTCAGATGTTTGGACTTCCTATCGAAAGAATAGTTAAAGGCAATCCTGAATATGAGTCCAGGCAGAAGGGTAAGGTGGCGGAACTGGACATTGAAGCCGATCCATAGCCTCGGACGAACTTGGTATGGATATTTTTGGTGAAAAAGTTTATCCCGATACATCCTTACTCAAACTTCTCAAAATGGAAGCGGAAAGTATTTGTAATGAAGAAAATACGCATACAGAGAATAGTAGAGAGATTTTTGATTTGGCAGTTCGTACAAAGCATATGTATGATAGGGATAATGAGTGGGTTGAGATGGCTTACATGGTTGTAAACACAAATTTGATCAAAGCTGAGGTTGATACAATAAAGGCGGTAGTGGGGACGTTGATTGAACAGTTTTTAAAGAATAATGAGAAATAGGGTAAAGGAAAGTATATACAACCTTCTGATTTCTCAGAACTATATTATTAATCTCCTCAGGGATAGTAAATACAACGTGAAAGTATCTTAAAGACATCAAATCTCTTTTTCGGTCCTGAAGCCAGCTTTCCTTGGCAAGATTCTGGCATTTTGGACAATGCCTGTTTCTACAGGAGTTATAGGTTAATTTAATGCTGCCGCAGCAGTCACATTTGTATATATGTCCGCCAAGCTTAATTGTCCGACAGGACTCGATAGAAGCCATAGCCTTAAGTTGATTAAGTGGAAGTCTGTGAACTCTTCGATATTCCGTCCCTAAATATAGCCACAATACTAAAAATATTTTCATCTAAATTATTCTCCACTTCATAATTATTTTGTTTATTGCATATGACAGTATATAGGATAACCCTTAATATTTTATGTGATGTGGGTGGTACCTATAAAGGAGATGAATGAAATGAAAGCAGTTGTTTATGACAAAAGCAATTTTCCTGATACTCTAGTGCTGAGGGAATTGGAAAAACCAATACCGGATGACAATGAGGTTTTGGTGAAAATCTTCGCAGTTTCTGTAAATGCTGCCGACTACCGTTCTATGAAGCTGGGGATTATTCCGAAAGGGAAAATTTTCGGTGCTGATATAGCCGGACGTATTGAGGCAGTCGGCAAAAATATAAAAAAGTTTAAAGCTGGGGATGAAGTATTCGGAGACACTGCTTCATGTGGTTTTGGCGGCTTCGCTGAGTATGTTTCTGTTACTGAAAGCGTCTTGGTCTTGAAACCGATGAATGTTCCCTTTGAGACAGCTGCAGCGGTTCCAATGGCTGCGGTTACTGCACTGCAGGCTTTGCGTGATAAAGGAAACATTCAACCGAAAAAAAAGGTTTTGGTTTGTGGTGCAGGCGGTGGTGTAGGCACCTTTGCCGTTCAGCTTGCCAAATACTATGGCGCGGAAGTAACTGCAGTGTGTGGCGAGAAAAATGTAGAGGTAATACAGTCACTTGGAGCCGACCATGTAATTAACTACAACAAAGAGGATTTTACCAGCGGCGGAAAGCGGTATGATCTTGTATTGGCTGTAAATGGAAAGCATTCTCTTACTGCATATAAGCGCGTATTGGCACCAAAGGGCATTGTTGTCATGGTCGGGGGAGCTCTGTCACAGATTTTAAGAACAATGCTGTTTGGAGGGCTTATGTCAATGGGGAATAAAAAAATGCAGCTCCTTAAGGCAAAGTCAGATACAGAGGATTTGAAATTTATTATTAAGCTGGTTGAAGAAGGCAAGGTTAAGCCGGTTATTGACAGGTGTTATCCTCTTAATGAGACCCCCAAAGCTGTTAAGTATTTGAGTGAAGGGCATGCCGGAGGAAAAGTTGTAATAAACGTTAAGGACTGTAGAGAAAATTTAAACCTCTAGTATTCGCTGGGAAAATTGAAGGGACTGTTGCGCAACAGTCCCTTCTTCATTATAGGCATCTATTTTTTAGAGATACTATTTAGCTGTAATGTAGTAAACATTTTTTGAGTAACAACTCTAAACTTCTTTATAATCCTTCAATACATTTAATTATTGACTGAGGTAATTTCAAAGGTCCGATTGAACAATCCAGATACTTACTATTGTCTGTAGCAACCAAGGACTGTTCGCTTCACTTCCAGTCCTTGGTAGGACCTCGGAGGTCATGCCCATCAAGCTAACGTGGAGACTGCTTATTTCAACTGCCCTAACTTAATTGGAAATCAGTATTATCCAACTGAGGTTACCTATTGAATAAATGGAAACCTCAAATTTATTTTTGAGAATACGAAATTAAGATAAGGCCAATATTTCAAAACTAACCACGAAAGCCGGTATATTCAAGGCTATATTTTACAGTTTTGTAAGTGCATCTGACAATGATTTTAGATAAGATTCATTATATCTCCACATGTTAATTTAGATTTCCTTCTGGATTTGAGGCCATAACGGTA
>JAUZPH010000648.1 GCA_030706065.1 Bacillota bacterium
GAAAGCTTTATATAGCTGTGTCCCTCCCCGGAGGGATTTTTTATCGTTAAAAACCTGTTTTTTTCAACAATCACCTCTTCATTCATGTCGAACTTGGAACCCTATATGGAAATATGAATAATATATATTAAGAACTATTTGTATGGGAGGTATGTATGGGAATATTACGGAATTCTATCGATATAACGGGTATATCTCTTGAAGGAGAACTTCCAAGACAGATCAGAGGAGATTTTTCGGAAGCTTATGATACAAGCTATTTATTCATACCTGGGAACAGGCCAAGGCCCAGGGCAATAAGCGAGATTTCCATGAGCGTCGAATTGAAAGAAGAAAAAATAATCAACTCCCCCGCAGGTAAAATAGCAATCCTGGATGGGGTAAAAAATATCAAAGTAACCTATCTTCCCGTAGGGCATTCAAGGAGACGGATAAATGTACTTCTTGCCCTGCCCTTTAACACCTCGGTAAAATTGCCTGAGAGTGCGACAGATATTGAAGATATCAATATCTATATTGCCGATGCCTACTTCCAGTTGGTAGAAGGCCGCAAGATCTACAGTTATATCTATTATATTCTTGATGTCGATTATCCACACAAGCCTCTGCCAATAGAAGTTGAAGAGGAAGAGACAGAGCTTCATGATACGGATATTATAGATGAAAGGGAAATTCTTAATATTGAGTTTCCAGATATGGACATTATAGAAGATAAGGGAAGTCCTGATGAGGAGCTTCCAGAGAAAACTCATCCTTATCCGTCGGACGATTCTGAAGACGGTGATGATGGCCTTGAATAGCAATTAGGTGCCCAAGGAAAAAATCCTTTGAGGCACCTGACTTTTTATGTACTCCTGTTTTATATAAGCTGTTTACGCTCATTAAAAAAATTGCCGTAGGACAGGTAGCAGGCTATAAAGGAAGATATGGACGTAGTGGAGAGGAGCATGAAGGTAACCATGATCTGATACCTGATTGCCTGCACCGGAGAAGTACCGGCCAAAATGAGCCCTGTCATCATACCGGGCAATGATACTATACCCAGAGTCTTTGTAGAATCTATCGTCGGAAGCATTCCCGTTCTGATGGAATCCCTGATTATTTCTATTGAAGAAGGCAGAACATCCGCACCAAGGGACAGCTTGGTTTCCACTTCCTCCCTCTTGTTCCTGAAATCCGCCGCCATCTGCCTGTAGCATAGGCCCAGTGCCACCATGGAATTGCTTATGACCATTCCGCCGACGGGTATGATTTGATATGCCTCATATTTTATGGCACCGGAAAGGACAAGTATTGATAGGGTCGCTACTGTTCCAATGGATATTGAAATAAAGGATATCAGTATACCTTTTTTAATGACCTTGCCCCTTTTTGCCGCATTGACTGCCGCATTAAAGATCATAAATATCACCAGCAGAGTTGTAAACCATGGATTTTTAAGGCCGAATATATAATTGAGCAGATAACCAACTGCCGTCAGCTGCACAACCGCCCTTATGACTCCTATGATGGTTTCCTTCTCCAGCTTCAGCTTCTGATAATAGGAAAACAACAGTGAAATGAGCACAAGAGAGGATGCAATTATCAAGGATGAAACATTCATGGTATTCCCGCCGTTCATCTAAGCACCTCCAAAGACTTTATCTCTCCGCCTTCAATGGTTAATACCTTATTAGCATTTCTTCTGCTCTGCTCCAGGTTGTGGGTTACCCACAGTACCGTTGTACCTTCATTGTTGAGGGACTTTATGTTCTCTTCCACTATCATTGAATTCTCTACATCTAAAGCGGAGGTCACTTCATCCAGCAGAAGAACTTCCGGTTTAAGCAGCAGTGCCCTTATAAGTGCCACTCTCTGCTTTTCCCCGCCGGAGAGGTTTTTCACCTCTTTCTTCAGTAGTTCCTTATCAAGGCCGAAGGTGGAAAGAAGTTCATTTATTCTTGCAAAGTCCGCTTTAGCGTGCCTTAGTGTATAAGGGAAGACCAGGTTATCCTCAACCTTGTCTCCAAAGAGATAGGGTGTCTGGAAACAGTACACCGCCTGCTTTCTTACCTCCATCGGATCCTGTTCCAGAATTGTCCTGCCCTTGTAATAGACAGTTCCTTCCGATGGACTGATAAGGTGGCAGCAGAGCTTCAAAAAGGTGCTCTTTCCGCTTCCGGAAGGCCCGACAATTGATATGTAATCCCCCGCTTCCACGGTCATGGTCAAATTCTTTAATATTGACTTATCATCGCTGATATAGGACACACTTTTGAAATCAAACAAGCCCAATATATCCCCTCCAATAATCCGCAGTACTTCTTAAACGGGTGATTATTTCACCTCCGAATAATAAATTCCTACAGACTTCTCAATCTGTAGGAACTCTCA
>JAUZPH010000649.1 GCA_030706065.1 Bacillota bacterium
GCTGTATACCTTTTTTACATCTTTAATTGATACTGAATCCAAAATAGTTACCCCCTTTTAGAAATGAAATTTTAAATACTTCAGTAATAATCTTCAGAGCCAGTTTTTGTGATTGCTACATTTTGAATTCTTTTAAACACACATTTGATTTATTTGTTTCAAACATTTGTTTTAAACATAAGCTTAATATAGCATAAATTGTTATTAGCGTCAATAGATTGTAAATATTAATATCCATTATTTTCATTGGCAAGACCCTTACTGTTGGTCGTATAATATTGTTGTACAAAACATATTAAGGAGAGATTGATATGCTTAAGAAAAATGAAACTGCATTAATAGTAATTGATATGCAATATGGCGGCGGGGCTCCCGACGGTTCTCTTGTAAGAATGCTTAATGTGGATGTAACTAGTCAGGAAGATATAGTTACACCAATGGTGAAATTGAAGGATTACTTCAACGAAAATGGAATGCTGGTAGTCAATGTTAAAACGGAATATGAAGAGGACTTTAGTGACTGGAGAATGCTTGGCGAAAGGTTTGAAGTGAAAAAGTACAAGCATTTTGTCAAAGGCACCCTTGATGCAGAAATCATTCCACCTTTAGCACCTCGTGAAGGAGAAGAACTGATAGTAAAAAACAGATGGAATGCATTTTTCAATACGGAGTTGGATGAAATATTGAAAAGTAAAAATATCAAAAATTTGATTCTTGTTGGAGCTGCAACAGATGTTTGTGTGTTTGAAACTTGCAGTTATGCCTTCTCATTAAATTATAACTGCATTGTTCCAATTGAAACTACGGCATCCTTCAATGCTGAAAGAAAGAAAATCGGCCTTGAGATGCTCAGCTTTGGAAGAGCACAGGTAGTCAATGCAGCAGAAGTATATATGATGTTTGAATAGTCAAGAATTTATATGGCCACAAAAGGAGGTGTTGTATAATGTATCTTTGTCCATTATACAACACCTCCTTTTTTAATATGAACTGTTCCAGTTATTTCGAAAGAATATCATATCTATCGGTCTATGGATTTCTTTTTACCCATAAACTGCAGGAGTTGATCCAGATAGGGGTATCCTTCCATGTCCCCATTGACCAGTGTAGCCATTGCACCTAATGCATTTCCGTAAGTACCGCATTCCTCCAAACTCAATCCCTTAAGTATTCCGGATAAGAAGCCTGCGGCAAATCCGTCTCCTGCATCGACAGTATCTGTCACTTCAACAGTAAAACCCTTTTTATATTTTCTGCCATCCTTGTCTGCAACATAGCAGCCCTCTGCTCCGAGCTTCACTGCCACAATCTTGCATCCCATAGCCAAGAATATCTCCGCTATTTCCTTCGCAATTCTGATAACTTCAAATACAACATCCCTGGCACTCTCCGACAAAGCGGGAGTTATACCTGTGACATGAATGATTTTTGATGCCTTTATATAATCCAAATCAAGGTCATCAATACTCAGTCTGCTTGCAGCAGACCCTTTTCTGTAATAATATACATTTGGATTTTCACCGTTAAATCTCTCTTAGAAAAGCATACCAGTACATGCTTCATCATCGAAGCGGAGCACAGAAACATCTACTCCTTCTCCACGGACAGTATTTTGAATGAATCTTCCAAATTCAACCTTTCCAAGCTTTGAAAACCATCCGACTTTATGTCCTAGCCTAGCCAGCGCAACAGCTACGTTTGAATATGCGCCTCCTATAGACTTGGTAAAGCTGCTTACAAATCTCAGCGGCCCGTTAGTTCCAGGATTGAATAGCACCATGGTTTCTTCAAAAGTCAGAACTTCTTTCATCATGATCAGCACCCTTCTAGCAGCAAGCTCTAGTTTTTCTTACTTCCTCAACGAAGGCTGCTTCTGTCCTTGTGATCAGTACATAGTCTTCGTTTTTTACTCCATTTGTGAGATCCCCGTCGGTACCAACTGCAACTGCACCTGCCTCAACTATCCTCTTTATGGTTTCCAATCTTTTCACTTTAACTTCCCTGCACTCTAAAAACACCTAAGATTTTTCTGCGAGTTACGGGTATTATAGTGTCACCCCAGTTTTGAATATAGCTATCTCCCTGAAGTCATTCTTCTCATTGTTAACCTGCTCACCTGAGGCCACTCTTATTAAATAATCTATAAAATTCCCAAGAAGCATGTCCATTGATTTGTCTTCCACAAGACTTCCGGCATTAAAATCAATCCAGTGAGGCTTTAATTTATATAATTCAGTATTTGTAGATATTTTCATAGTAGGAACATAGCTTCCGAAAGGTGTTCCTCTGCCGGTAGTAAACAGCACTATCTGACAGCCTGCAGATGCCAGGGCAGATGAGGCCACCAGGTCGTTACCCGGAGCACTTAA
>JAUZPH010000065.1 GCA_030706065.1 Bacillota bacterium
CAAGTATTAAAGAATACATAGGTATATAAATGCACCATATGTATAATAATGGTATAATAGGGCTAAGTTGAAATAAGGCTTTCTTGTTAAAGGATGGCCTTATTTCATCTGAGAATATTACCTGTGTTGGAATTAGGGGGATCTGAAATGAAAAGGCTATGCTCTATACTCTGCATATTGTTGCTGTGTTTTAGTGTTTTTGGCTGCGGCGGTACCAAAGACAAAAGTAATGAGATTGTAAAAGATACAATACAAAAGCAAGAGCAAAAACAGGAGAATAAGGTACCGGCAGTAAGCAGTCAGGCTGCACAGGCAGCCGCCGCCTTGGTTCAGAAAAAGCAAGATGCCGTCAATAAAAAAGATATTGAAGAATTTATGAATACGGTGAATACAAATGATAGAGAGTATTATGCTGAAGAAAGACACTGGTTTCAGGATATTCAAGTGAACGACATAAGCGGCTATAAGCTAGAGATTGTTGATATCACCAAAGAGGAGGAAGGTTCTTATCTGGTAGATTTGAATCAAACGTATACCTTTGGCGGCAAGAAAAAGTCCTTGAAGTACAAGGCGGTTTTTAAGGATTCTGAAGGCGGAATGACAGACTTCGGATTGGATTTCAAGGAAAAAGAAACGGATCATTTTATAATCAAGTACATGGAGAAGAGTGAAAAGCTGGCAGGAGATTTCAGCAGGGCTGCTGAAGAAGCTTATGCAATAGTAAAAAGCAATTATGGAAAGGTTCCGGAGGATAAAACCGTAATAAAAATCTATGATGATATGGAAACCCTCCGGCAATTTGTAAAGTTGTCCTTTCAGTGGGATATGGCAGGCTGGTATGAGTATTCTGAGGCAATAAAGTTTATAGGATGGTCAAGTGAAGTGAGAGCGGAATCCCTTGCCCATGAGCTCATTCACAAGGTCACAATAAAGGATACAAACAATAATATGCCCTACTGGCTGGCAGAAGGGCTTGCCACCCATTACACGGAAAAGCCAATAAAGAGCGGTTCACTGAAAAAACCTATGAGCATAGAAAAGCTGGAGAGTATAGACCTTGAGGCATTGACGGATAATACAGAGATAAGCAGCTACTATAAAAGTGCCCAGAATGCTGTGGAGCTCATAATAGGAAAGTACGGAGAAAAAGCTCTGAGAGATATTCTTCAGGAGCTTTCAAAACATCCCTTCCAGGATCATACCGGCAGTGAGGTCAATGGAAAGAATATTCAGCTTTTTGATGAGGCTTCTAAAAAAGTATTGGGAAAGAGCACGGTAGAACTGGATAATGGGCTTGAAATTTCGGAGACAAAGTAGTATAAAGGTGCTATAATACATAGAAAGTATAAAATTCATATAACATAAGAGGTGATATTATGAGCACAATTGCAGGAAATGGCTGCGAAATTTTGGTTCCCTTTAATGAAAGGAAGCCTTTGGAAGAAATAGAGAAGAGTCTTACTACCACCTATAGAAAGAAGATATGGTCCAGGTTTTTAAAGGCCATAAAAGAATATAATCTAGTTCAGGATGGGGATAAAGTAGCTGTTGCCGTATCCGGAGGCAAGGACAGTATGCTGATGGCAAAGCTTTTTCAGCAGCTTAAGAAAAACGGACAACTGGATATCGAGCTTGAATTTTTACTGGCAGATCCGGGATATCATCCGGATGTGAAGAAACTGATGCTGGATAACTGCGAATACCTCGGTATACCGATAAAGGTATTCGATTCCGGAATCTTCGAGGTTGTAGACAGGATAGCACAGGATTATCCCTGTTATATGTGCGCCAGGATGAGAAGGGGAGCACTGTATTCCAAGGCTCAGGAACTAGGCTGTAATAAACTGGCATTGGGGCATCATTATAATGATGTCATTGAAACAACAATGCTTAATATACTATATTCAGGAAACTTCAAGACGATGCTTCCGAAACTCAAGGCTACAAATTTTTTAAACATGGAGCTTATACGGCCTCTTTTCCTTGTGGAGGAGGAGAATATAGAAAGATTTACACAGCAAAGCGGTATATGGCCCCTGAATTGTGCATGTATGGTTGCAGCAAAGAAGATAGGCAATAAGAGATACGAGATAAAGGATTTTATCAAGGATTTCAAGACCAAGTTCCCGGACGTGGAAAAGTCAATCTTTAAAGCTGCAGAGAATGTAAATATGGACGCAATCCTCGGATGGGAGAAGAACGGAAAGAACTATTCCTATTTGGATTTTTATGATGAAGAAAGTGAAAATATTGATTTTGAAAGAGCCGATAAATAGGCTCTTTCTTTTTTGCCTAAATGTGATTTGTGACATAAAAAGTTTTTTTAGGTTGATACTATGTTTATGAAAAAATAAATCTTGTTTTTCATAAGTCACCACTTTGATAAATTTAAAATTTAGTATTGCAAAAAATATTCTAGTATTGTATACTTTATGCAAAGGATAATTATTATTGTATAATAACTATTAATTAAACTATATATACTTTAGGAGGTATTTAATATGAGTAATTCAAATGACTGCTGCTGCGGATCGGCAAGACTGGTAGGAAGGGAAGCACCATATTTTGAGATGAATTCTGTTACCGGAGATGGCGAGACTTTTAAGAAAGTTTCACTGGATGATTATAAAGGAAAGTGGCTGGTACTTTTCTTCTATCCTCTGGATTTTACATTTGTATGTCCCACGGAGATAACAGCTTACAGCAAAAGATATGATGAGTTTAAAAAGATGGGAGCAGAGGTGCTCGGAGTAAGTACAGACAGCGAATATTCTCATCAGGCATGGATAAAAGGCAGCCTCGGGAAACTGAACTTTCCTTTGGCATCGGATTACACAAAGAGTACTGCATATGATTTAGGAATACTGGTTGAGGAAGATGGAGTAGCTCTAAGAGGGTTGTTTATAATAAATCCGGATGGAATAATAAAGTATTCTGTAGTACATGATTTGAATGTGGGAAGAAGTGTTGATGAGACACTGAGGGTTCTTGCAGCTCTTCAAAGCGGAGGCCTGTGCCCAATAGATTGGCAGCCAGGAGAAGCTACACTATAAATAATGTAGTGTTTGAAATAAAAAATTTGGAGAGTCACTGAGAGAGATAGTAATAAAGTAAGCGGCAAGATGGAGGAATACCCTCCATCTTTTTTATCGATATAGTAAGTGAGTTAAAAACTGATAATACTTTATATGCACAGTGTCATTTCTTGTTGGTAGAGGTTCCGTTTGGAAGGATTATCATCTAAAATGTAATAAATAGCAGCTTCTTGGGGATAATAATTATTGACAATCAATGTCAATGGATATAAAATATAAGTATAAATCAGAGTAAAGTACTCGGAATTAAATTTGTTAGAGGTGAGAGTAAATGGCGGAAAAGCTTTTGGAAATAAGAAATTTACATGCATCGGTAGATGGCAAGGAGATATTAAAAGGTTTGAGTCTTGATATAGAGGCGGGCAAGGTTCATGTTATCATGGGGCCAAATGGAGCCGGAAAATCTACCTTGGTGAACATAATTATGGGTCATCCCAAATATGAGGTAACGGCTGGTTCCATAAAGTTTGAGGGCGAAGACATAACAGGATTAAAGACCGATGAAAGGGCTAAAAAGGGCATATTCCTTTCCTTCCAGAATCCTGAGGAAGTTCCCGGAATAACAGTTGAAAGTTTTTTGAAGGGTGCCAAGAGTGCCGTCACAGGACAGCCGCTCAAGATACTGGCTTTCAAAAAGCATTTAAAAGAAAAGATGGAACAGCTGAAGATGGATGAGAATTATGCTTCAAGATACCTGAATGTCGGTTTTTCAGGAGGAGAAAAAAAGAAAAACGAAATTCTTCAAATGTTGATGCTGAATCCAAAGCTTGCTATTTTGGATGAAACAGATTCAGGGCTGGATGTAGATGCTGTCAAGATAGTTTCTAATGGGGTAAGAGAATTTAAGAACGATGAAAATTCCATCTTGATAATCACCCACAACAGCAAAATACTGGAATACTTGAAACCGGATTGCGTTCATGTAGTTCAGGATGGAAGAATTGTAAGAACCGGAGACAGTTCGCTGATTGAGGAGATAAACAGACATGGTTTTACTGAGCTTGCAGCTCTATAGTTAATGAGGTGATGATATGGAAAAAAGAAGAACTTTTGTTGAAGATATAGACAGGGGATTGTATGACATAGTTAACGAAGACAGATATAGTTACAAGGTATCCAGCGGCTTGACTTCCGAAATAGTCGAGGAGATATCAAGAGAAAAGAATGAGCCTGAATGGATGAGGAATTTCCGGTTAAAGTCTCTGGAAATATATAATCAGATGGCACTGCCGACCTGGGGGCCATCCCTTGAAGAACTTGATATGGATAATATCGTAACCTATGTAAAGCCTGATACGGAAATGAAGGGAAATTGGAGAGAGGTGCCGGAGGATATTAAAAATACCTTTGAAAGGCTTGGAATTCCAAAGGCGGAAAGAGAATCGCTGGCAGGGGTCGGTGCCCAGTATGACTCGGAAGTTGTATATCACAGTATAAGGAAGGACCTGGTAGAACAAGGAGTCGTTTATACGGATATGGAAACCGCTGTTAAGGAATACGGGGACATTGTAAGGGAATACTTTATGAAGCTTGTCCCGCCAAACGACCACAAATTTGTAGCACTGCATGGGGCTGTATGGTCCGGTGGATCCTTTGTATATGTACCGGAAGGAGTAAATGTGAAAATACCTCTTCAATCCTACTTCAGGTTAAATGCTCCCGGTGCAGGGCAGTTTGAGCATACCCTGATTATCGTTGAAAAAGGTGCAAGGCTTCATTTTATAGAAGGGTGCTCAGCTCCAAAGTACAATGTAACCAATCTTCATGCAGGTTGTGTGGAACTTTATGTAAAGGAAGGGGCTCATCTAAGATATTCCACCATTGAAAACTGGTCAAGGAATATGATGAATCTTAATACCAAAAGAGCTTCGGTGGAAAAGGACGGCATGATTGAGTGGGTTTCCGGCTCTTTCGGCTCCAAGGTTTCCATGCTGTATCCCATGAGCATACTGAAGGGAGAAGGAGCAAGGGCTGAGTTCACAGGTGTCACTTTCGCATCTAAAGGCCAGACACTGGATACCGGAGCAAAAGTAATTCATGCTGCACCTTATACCTCCTCTTCCATAAATTCGAGATCAATTTCAAAGGGCGGCGGAAAGGCAATATACAGAGGTGCTGTAAAGGTTGCTCCAAATGCTCATCATTGCAAGGCTGTTGTTTCCTGTGAATCATTAATGCTGGACGATTTCTCCAGATCCGATACCCTGCCGGTACTGGATATACTGAATGATGAAGTGGATATTGGACATGAGGCAAAGATAGGAAGAATAAGCGATGAGGCTATTTTCTACCTTATGAGCAGAGGAATCAGCGAGGAAGAGGCAAAGGCCATGATAGTAAGGGGCTTTGTTGAACCTATCGCCAAGGAATTACCTTTGGAATATGCGGTAGAAATGAATAACCTTATAAAGCTTGAACTGGAAGGCAGTATAGGATAGGTGGTGAGAATATGAGTAATGCTTTGAAAAATATAAACAGTATCCCGGTGCGCACCTGGAGATGGCTTGGTGTAAATGATACATCCTTAAAGGGGAGTCTGCCGGAAATTAGACCCTATAATAACAAGCCTGTAGAGGAAGTTTACAGCAGCGGTTTAAGGATTGTGGATATAAAGCATAAAAATGGTGCAGTGAAACTCTTTGATAATAATTCTGAAGTAGGCATATCGGAAGTACTTACGGAAATGGTGAGAAAAAACTTTAACACGGGCTTTCTGATAGAAAGCGAAAAGGACAGTAATATTGAGGAGCCGGTGTATATAAATTATGAGATGGATGAAGAAAATCCGCATGTGATTGATAATAACGTCATCGTTGCTGAAGAAGGAAGCAGGCTGACTGTGGTTATAAGATATTCCTCGAATAAGGATATGGGGGCTTTTCACAGCGGTATTACCAGGTTATATGCTAAAAAGGGCGCCGTGATAAATCTTATCAAGGTGCAGATGCTTGAAGATGACTCCATTCATCTTGACGGTGCTGCAGCGCTGGTGGAAGAAGGTGCAGAAGTAAATTATACTCTGGTGGAATTGGGAGCCCAGGCAGGCGTGACAAATTACAAGAATGAGCTTGTGGGAAATGGCAGCAGATGTAATTTGAGTTCAATTTATCTCGGAGATAAGGACAGACAGATAGATATAAACTATTTTATGAACCATACCGGGAAGGAAAGCGAAAGTAATATAAGGACATATGGTGCCCTTATGGATAAAAGCAGCAAGATATTCAGAGGAACCATAGATTTTAAAAAGGGCTGCAGCGGTTCAAAGGGAAAAGAAGAGGAATATGCAGTGCTTTTGAGTAAGGGTGTCAGGAACAGGTCGGTGCCGCTGCTGCTGTGTGGAGAAGATAACGTGCAAGGACAGCATGCTGCCAGCACCGGAAAGATAGATGAGGATAAACTCTTCTACCTCATGAGCAGAGGATTTTCAGAGGTTGAAGCTAAAAAACTTATTATAGAGGCGTCCTTTAATCCTGTTACGGAGGGAATACCAGTTGTGGAGCTCCGAGAGGAGATTGCTGAATATATCAGGAGGAGACTGACAAATGTCTAAGAATTTTCTTATAGATTTCCCGGTCTTAAATCAAATTATAAACGGAAAGAGGCTTGTTTATCTAGACAATGCTGCTACGACTCAAAAGCCTCTTTCTGTAACAAAGGCAGTGCAGGATTATTATAATCTTTACAATGCAAATCCACATAGGGGTGCCTACTATTTAAGTGTAAAGGCCACCGAAATATACGAGAACTCCAGAGAAGCGGTGAGGGAATTTATTGGCGCAAAGAAGCCGGGGGAAGTTATTTTTACAAAGAATGCCACAGAGGCCTTTAATCTTCTGGCTTACAGCTATGGAATGAACTTTATAAACCCGGGAGATGAGATAGTGATATCCATTGCGGAACATCACAGTAACCTGGTTCCATGGCAGCAGGTGGCAAAGGCCAAAGGGGCGGTTCTCAAATACATGTATACTGACGAGGAAGGGATAATCCCTGAGGAGGAAATCAAGTCAAAGATAGGGAATAAAACGAAGCTTGTATCGGTTACACAGATTTCGAATGTATTTGGTACTGTAAACCCTATAGATAAACTGGTAGAAAGAGCTCACGAGGTGGGAGCTGTTATAATTGTGGACGGTTCCCAGAGTGTACCCCATATGAAAGTAAATGTAGCCGAGCTGGATGTAGATTTTCTTGTTTTCTCAGGCCACAAGCTGCTGGCACCTATGGGTGTAGGTGTACTCTATGGAAAAGAGGAACTGTTAAATGCCATGCCGCCCTTCCTCTTTGGGGGAGACATGATAGAATACGTGTGGGAGCAGGAGGCGGAATTCGCGCAACTGCCATATAAATTTGAGGGGGGCACACAGAATGTGGGCGGTGCCCTGGGGCTCATGGAAGCAATCAAATATCTTGATAATGTTGGTATGGATAATATAAAGGTTATGGAGAAGGGCCTCGTAAGCTATGCCCTTATGAAGATGTCGGAACTGCCCTATATCACTATATATGGGTCAAAGGATGTTCAAAAGAAATCCGGAGTCATAGCCTTCAATGTACAGGATGTACATCCTCATGATGTAGCTTCCATTCTGGATTCTGAAGGTGTTGCAATAAGGGCAGGCCATCATTGTGCCCATCCTCTTATGAATTATCTTGGAGTAAATGCCACCTGCAGGGTAAGCTTCTATTTCTATAATAGCGTAGAAGATGTAGATATATTTATTGAAAGTTTAAAAAGTGTCAGGAAGTGGTTAGGATATGGATCTTAGTACAATTTATACAGAACTCATAATGGAGCACAATTCTTCAGGGAGAAACAAGAGGCATCTCATCGCTCCGGACGTGGTGCTGAAGGGCAGAAATCCAAGCTGTGGGGATGAGATTCAACTGGAACTCAAGCTCATAGACGGAGTTATTGAAGATGCAGCCTTCACCGGAGTAGGGTGTGCCATCTCCCAGGCATCTACCTCGATGATGATAGACCTTATAAAAGGAAAGACTGCAGAAGAGGCAAAAAAACTTATGGGATTATTTCTGGGGATGATCAAGAGAGAGATAACCGATGATGAAGCTCTGGAGGAATTGGAGGAAGCGGCAGCTTTAAAGAATATTTCCAATATGCCGGCCAGAGTCAAGTGTGCAGTACTTGCCTGGCATACCCTGGATCAGTGTGATGAAATTTAGAGGATGGCTTAACGGCCATTCTTTTTATTTTCAAATAAATTTGGTATTATATAGATGGGGAAATTTAAACCTTAAGTATTCGACTGAGAAAATATCGAATCTTCACCGATTTTTCCGTATGTAAAATTTCATCATATATCGCAACAATAAAATATCCAATCTTCACGGATTTTTATTGTTGCTCATTCAAAGGAAATTTTACATACTGGGCGACAAACTAAAATATAAATTTCCGCATCTGTGAGAAATAAGCGATATTTTACATATATAGTTGAGGAGGATTTTGAATGAATTACTTGATAGGTGTGGATATAGGTACCACCAGCACAAAATCCATTGCTTTTGATTTACAAGGGAATATACTTGCACGAAGGAATATCGGTTACGCTCTAATATCCTCTGAACCTTCTTACAGTGAACAGGACCCGGAAGAGATATTCAAGGCAGTAGTGGATTCCATAAGGGATGTAGCCCTAGAGACCGGCAGGAAGGGTTATGATTTATCGGGTATAGCTTTCAGCTCTGCCATGCACAGCGTTATTGCCGTCGATAAGCATGGCAAACCCCTTACAAATTCAATTATTTGGGCTGATACAAGAAGCAGGAATTATGCAGCAGATTTAAAAAGCAGTGGGCTTGGACATGAGATTTATATGAAAACCGGCACACCTATTCATCCCATGTCGCCATTATGCAAGATTGCCTGGATGAGAGATAATTTGGCCGAAATTTATTCTAAGGCATATAAATTTATATCAATAAAAGAATATGTTTTATATAAACTCTTTGGTGAGTATGTAATCGATTATTCCATAGCATCTGCCACCGGCTTGTTTGATATTTACAATTTGGAATGGGATAGAAAGGCGTTGGATTTTGCAGGTATAGATGCAATCAAGCTTTCCAGACCAGTAGATACTATGCACAAGATGCTGGGTTTAAGGGATGATTATAGAGAATATATGGGGATTGCAGCAGACATTCCCTTTATAGTCGGTGCCAGTGACGGATGTCTTGCCAATCTGGGGACGAATGCCATAAGGCCAGGGGAAGCGGCAGTAACAATAGGTACCAGTGGAGCAATAAGAGTTATTTCCGATAAGCCCTTAAATGATGAAGAGGAAAGAATATTCAGCTACATTTTGACAGAAGACAGATTTGTACTGGGAGGGCCTGTGAATAACGGAGGAATTGTACTCCGGTGGTTCCGGGATAACTTTGGGGATATGGAAGCGCTTCAGGGAAAGGAAAGTAACGAAGATCCATATGATTTGCTTATTGATAAGGCAGAAAAGATTTCAGCGGGTTCTGATGGACTCATATTTCTACCCTATCTGCTGGGAGAAAGGGCACCTCACTGGGATGCAAATTCAAAGGGAGTATATTTTGGAATCAACATAAAACACTCCAAGGCCCATTTCTTAAGAGCATTGCTGGAAGGCGTGATTTATGGAATATATGATGTAGGAAGGGCACTGGTAGAAACCACGGGTGATATTCACAGAATATATGCAACAGGGGGCTTTGTAAGATCAGAACTTTGGGTGCAGATTCTTGCAGATATATTCAACAAGGAGGTAGCCATAGCAGAAAGTTTCGAGAGTTCCTGTCTTGGTGCAGCAGTTTTGGGGATGAAGTCACTCAACATGATTGATTCCATTGACGAAGTGGAAAAATTAGTTCCGGTTTCAAAGATCTTTTATCCTGATGGTGCGAATCATCAGATGTATTCAAAGCTATTTAAGATATATGAAAGGTTGTATGGAAAGCTGAAAGATGAATTTTTAAATGTCGAAGATTTATAGTAGAATAGGGGCTTGAAGAATAGAGGAGAAAAATATTATTGGTGATATGAAAAGACATGTAAGCTAAAAGTTTACATGTCTTTTCATATTAATAAACAGTTATATTGAATGACTATAACAGCTTCAAAAATCGAGATTTATCAAGGAAAACAGAGCAGAAGCTATCAGAAAACACGTGAGAATGAATTTTATATGATAATAACTATTGATTAATTTTTCCATCAGCAATATAATAAAGGTAAGATAAGAATTCAACATAATGATAAATAAGTAATATCCTATAATAGAAGTTAATAAATAGAATTAAGGATTGTTGGAGGTGTATAAATTGACTTTTAATATTTTGATTGGTGGACAGGCCGGCCAGGGTATGGATACCATAAGCAATTTTATTGAAAAAGTGTTGAAATCAAAGGGCTGGAATGTTTTTTCAAATAAGGACTACATGTCAAGAGTGAGAGGAGGAAATAACTTTACACAGGTAAGGTTCGGTGATAAACCTATATTCTCTCATACTCAGAAATTGGACTTCATCGTTGCCCTCGACAGAAATACTATTGAGTATCATATAGAGAGATTAAAAAAGGGCGGTCACATATTGGTGGATGAGAGTATAAAGTATGAAGATGAAAGGGTAATGAGCCTTCCTTTAAACAACCTCTCAAAAGAACTGGGGCTGAACAGGGTTTTTGGAATGATGGCAGCTGGAGTGACTTTGAAGTATTTTGGTATAGATATTGAAGGCTATGAAGGATTAATTTCCACAAAATACAATGAAGATGTCAGGAAGATAAATATAGCTGCAGTGCGAAAAGGATATGATTTGATTGAAAAAAGTTTCGAACTTTCAAATAGTTCAACCAAAGACACAATTCTAATCGACGGAAACTCAGCTATAGCCCTGGGAGCCATAGCAGGAGGTTTGAGCTTCTATTCAGCGTATCCGATGACTCCTGCCACAAGTATTATGACATACCTCTCAAAAAAACAATTGGAGGCAGGAATAGTTGTTGAACAGGTAGAGGATGAAATAGCAGCAATAAACATGGCCATAGGAGCTTCCTACGCAGGAGCAAGGTCGGCAACGGGATCATCCGGCGGTGGCTTCTCATTGATGGTGGAGGCCCTGGGCCTGGCAGGAATTACAGAAACCCCGCTGGTGGTTTTTGATTCTCAGAGGCCCGGCCCGGCTACGGGACTTCCTACGAGAACAGAACAGAGTGACTTGAGCTTTCTTCTATCAGCCTCACACGGTGAGTTTCCCAGGATTGTGATGAGTGTAAGGAATGCCGAAGATGCCTTCTACCAGACCTTCAGAGCTCTAAACCTTGCAGATAAGTATCAGACTGTAGTGCTGGTGCTGACGGACCAGTATCTGGCAGATGCAAAAGTGACGGTACCTAAATTTAACCTTGAGGGACTCAGCATTGAAAGGCATACCTCCGGCGGAGAAGTACTTTCCGGTGGAGAAGAGTACAAGAGGTATAAAATTACAGAAAGCGGAATATCTCCAAGGCTGATTCCGGGAAAGGTTGATGGGCAGATTGTTCTGGTAGACAGCGACGAGCACACGGAGTTTTCACATATCACTGAATCTGCTGATGTCAGAAAGGCTCAGATGGATAAGAGAATGAGAAAGCTGGAGCTCATCAAGGAAGAAATAAAGGAGCCGGAATACTTCGGAGCAGAGAAGCCGGAAATACTCCTTGTAGGCTGGGGCTCAACCTATGGGCCTGTGGAGGAAGCGGTGGAAATACTAAATAATGATAATATTTCTGTTGGTGCATTATCCTTTGGAGATCTGTATCCCCTGCCTCAAAAGCTTCTGAAAAAATATGCTGCGGAGGCAAGATTCATAGTAAATGTTGAACAGAACTTCACCGGACAATTAGGAAAGCTTATTTCCCAGGAAACAGGATTATTGATGAACAAGAGTATATTGAAATATGACGGAAGACAGCTCTCCGGCGGAGAAATTGCTGACAGAGTAAGGGAAGAGGTGATATAA
>JAUZPH010000650.1 GCA_030706065.1 Bacillota bacterium
ACTGCTGCGGATTCAGATGTAAACACAAATTTGCCGGAAAGATTATGGAAGAAGAACAATGAACCCTTGAGACAGATTGTTCTTTGGGGTTGGGATGAGAATAACAATCCGGGGTTTCTTATTCTGTATGGCACTCAGCATTTTAAAAGCAAGGGAGCAACGGGAAACTTACTCCAGAATGAGGTAAAGTACACGGACTATGTAATATTTATGGGAAAAGGCAGCCATTTGCCTTCTTTGCAGGCGGTAGAGGTCATAAGACCCTACGATTACAGGAGTAGAACTCACGGTGCACCCAGGATGTACTATAAAAGAGGTGCAGCTAATAGATGGTATGGAGACAACAATAATCAATACCTGGTGAAGGAGTTTAAGAATATACCGCCGGAGCAGCAGGTCAGTTTTCCATACTACATCCCCCTATCACAGGAGCAATATGTAGGAAAAATGGTGAACCGTCCCCAGAACTTCCGTCTGGCAAACAACCCCAATGACATTTTAAAGTTAAGCGGCCAGCTCCTGGACTATTATCCAACCATAGTTGATATGATGAGCAATCAAAATATATATATGAGGAAAAAACGATTAAAGGAACTAATTGACAAGAGCTGCGGGAAGCAAGTCTTAAAAATGCTTTTAGAGGTAGGCGGTACAGATATTGTTTCCGGGCTGTTCCTTGAGCTTGCAAAGCAGGGCAATCCTATTTTGCTTGGAGAAGCAAAAGCAATGCTTGAGGGAGAAATGAAATGGGCGGAGGAAAATTATGCAGAGGGTATAAAACGCTGCATAAGGATATATATAAATGCAGTGAATCCTGATTTGAAGGCAGACAGAAAGGAGTGGATATACAGATATCTTTCAAAAATGGACTTGCACCTTGTTAGGATAAATGAAAAGGATATACCGCCGGATAAGGTTCTGGAGGGAGCAGACTACAGAAGATATGCAAACTCAGGGCAGCTTCAGGATTATTATTGGAGATATGATTACAAGACCCGTACGAACAGTAAATATGAGGCTTCGAGGCGGTATGAAGCAGGGTTGTACAATGATGGAGTGAGATTAAGGCTAATAGATTTCAAGAACACTATTCAGGAAGCGGAGGTTTACGGGTTGGCGGATGTTGTGGGCAGAATTGGATATTATCTGGATGCACCCCGTATAACCTATTATTTAAAAGGCAGCGGCAAGGAAAAGGCATTAAGGTATTTCAGAAGATATATAAAAAGGATAATAAATTCCTATGCAGAGGCTGATCCGGATAAATTTATTGTAGCCATGAAAGAATTTCTAACAAGCTATTCAAAGCCGGATTATACAGGCAAATTCAGCGGCAATTTTCAATCCAATGAGCTTCTGAAATACTATATATATCATGAATACAAGGAAAAACCGGCATCAGGCTGGCAGAGCTATAACTGGATAGACGATGACCAGCTCTTGAAGCTTAAAGGGCGGTATGAATACAGGAAGGATATATGGGACAACCATCTTGATGCTGCGGCAGAGATTGCTGTCAGAGCGAAAATAGAGACAGTGGCAAAGGCCTGCTATTATATACTGAAGGATTCTCCGAAATCCGGTGAATTCATTGAAAACGCCGGTTACAGGCAGCTGATTAACTTGTCACTGGTGGCCTATGGGCCGATGTCTGAAATGTTCATGGGGATACTTGACAACAGGATCAAGAAACTGGACTCCTTTGACTCGGAGCTCATGATTTGTCTTATAGGCTCCGGAGATGAAAGAATGTACATGACGGCAATGGAGTTTTTTCATAGAACCAATGGTTTATTCAGCCCTTCGGATACTGCGGATTTACTCTTTTTGGATAACCTGTCCCGATGGGAGGAGCTTTTCCGGGAGAATCTGCTGTCGCTGGAAGGAGAGCAGTATATCAATTTTATCATTGAAACAATAAAGAAGTCTTCTGAGGGTTTGAAATATAAGGGAGAGCTGCCGGAGGGGATTACTGAAATACTTTCCAAAACTACCGAAAAAGTGGGGCGGCTTTCCGATAGTGACAGGGCAGCGCTTATTAAAGAGCTTATAGCTGCACTGCTTCATGGCACAAGGCTTCCTCTGTGGCTTCAGATATTTATTGAGGAGGTTATTTTTTCAACTTCCCATGAAGCTTTGGAGGCCTTGGCAAAGGATATTTATATAGAAACGGTAGGAGTCACTGTTTCAGCAAGAAGCAGGAGGGTTATCTCCATGCTTGACGCAATAAAAGCCAGGGATATACCTGCAGATGCACAGCTTATTGATATTCTCCGTTCCGGTACTCCAAAAATGATTAATGTATTGTTCGGTATAATCACGGAAAACAGTGAAAAGCTTATGGA
>JAUZPH010000651.1 GCA_030706065.1 Bacillota bacterium
GGGGGGGATATTCAATGAAAAGATACTTTAAAAAGCTCCTGATTCCATTTATTTGTCTGTTCATCCTTGGGGCTTTTACAGGATGCAAAAAGAGTGACAAATCAACTGCACAAAGCTCAAACAGTGCAGTTATGCCTGCACCGGGAGAATCTTCCAAAGGCGGCGGATTGGAAGAATCAAAAAACGATGTTGCCAGCGGAACGGATAATGTACAGCAAGCTGTCACTGAAAGAAAGGTAATAAAAAATTCCAAGATTCAGATGGAGACAAAGCATTTTGATGATGCGGTAAACTTTGTCATCACAAGAACCGAAAAGGAGAAAGGGTATATACAGAGTTCTAATATTCAGGGTGGAAGGCTTGAGGACGGGCAGTATGCGGGGAACCGGTATGCCGAATTTACAGTAAGAATACCGGTAGATAAGCTCAATAGCTTTTTGAAGGATGCGGAGGCTCTGGGAGTTGTAGTAAGCAGAAGCGATAATGATGAAGATGTTACGTCACAATACTTTGACACGGAGGCGAGAGTAAAAACCTTAAAGGTCGAGGAAGAGAGGTTGTTAGCCATCCTCCAGAAAAGTGACAAGCTAACGGATATCATAGAACTTGAGAAAAGGTTATCTGAGCTCAGAAATGAGATTGAAAGCCTCACCGGGACACTAAAAAAATATGATAGCCTTGTGGCTCTGGCAACGGTAAGCCTTACAATCCGGGAGGTACAGACGGAAAGCCAGATAAAGGCTAAGCCCGTTACCTTTGGAGAAAAGCTTGCAGAAGGCTTTAAACAATCAGTTTCCGCCTTATACGAGATATTAAAGGGGATAGTACTGATAATTGTATATGTTCTGCCCTTTGCTGCAGCAGCAGCTGTTTTATTCATACCGATAAGAATGCTGGTAAAATGGTACAACAAACGCAGAAAGGCTATAGAGGAAAAAGGTACCGGGTCCGAAGATAAAAAATAACTTTAAATTAAACAGGCTCACTGACAGCCTGTTTTTTTCATGTTTGACCGGAAATTAATAAAGATTTATAATTAATACAAAATTCTAGAATATATAGTTTTTAAGATTGTTTTACAAAAAATAAGCCTAAATGAGGCTGAAATAATGTATAATAAAAAGGGATGGATTAACTGCCAGTCATTAACTTGTGTGGCATAACATTATAAAAAACAGCACCGCGTTAAAGGAGATAGAACTATGGATTTAATCATTGGACAGTTTAACGATTCATATGAACCGGTAATGGACGGAGTAACAAATGTGACGAAGAACTATGCCTACTGGCTTGAAAGGCTGGGATGCAAGAGTTATGTTATAACTCCAAGTTATCCGGGATATGAAGACGATGACGAACTCGAGGTTTTAAGATACTTCTCCGTACCTATTCCTATAAGAAAGCCCTACAGGTTTGGAATACCTCAAATTGACCATTCCTTTAAACAGGATGTAAAGAGTATCCCCTTTAATATAGTTCACTGTCACAGCCCCTTCAGTTCAGGACAGCTGGCCCTGAAGCTTGCACGAAAAAGGGGAATTCCCATAGTATCTACTTTCCATTCAAAGTATTATGACGACTTCAGGGAAGCTCTGAAATCGGATAAACTGGCTAAGATGGCTGTAAACAGAGTTATTGATTTTTATAATGAAGTTGATGAAGTATGGACCGTAAATAATTCAACGGCAGAAACTTTGAGAGAGTATGGATTCAGAGGCAGGATTGAGATTGTACATAATGGTACGGATTTTGAGCCGTGCACTGATACTTCCGTATATGAAAAGATGGCAGTGGAGCAGCTCAACGTCACAGAAGAAGAATTAGTCCTGCTTTTTGTCGGACAGCATATTTGGCAGAAAAATCTTAGAATGCTGGTCAATTCACTATCCCTGGTAAAAAACAGCGGGAAGAAGTTTAAGATGTTCTTTGTAGGGGGCGGAGTGGCAAAAAAAGAACTGGAAAAGCTGGTGGAAGATAATGGGCTGCAGGATTATGTTAAATTCCTGGGGGTTATCATGGACAGGGAACTTCTGAAAGCAGTCTTTGTAAGAGCAGACCTATTTCTCTTTCCGTCGTTGTATGATACCTCAGGTATTGTGGTAAGGGAAGCTGCCGCTGTTAAAACGCCGGCACTGGTGATAAGAGGATCAAATGCAGCAGAAGGGATTGAAGATAATTTCAACGGTTATTTATGTGAAGATAATGAAGAAGCCTATGCAAAGAGAGTTCTGCAGATTATTTCGGACAGAAATGAACTGCATAGAGTTGGGGAAAATGCTAACAAAACACTCTACAAGAGCTGGGAATGTATTGTTGATGAAGTGAAACAGAGATACGA
>JAUZPH010000652.1 GCA_030706065.1 Bacillota bacterium
GGCCGTCATACCAGCCTTCTAAAATTAAAAAAACTTTCACTGCCCATTAGCCTTGGTGTAAAGCAGGCAGTAACCTATAAGAGACAGTCACTTTTTATAATGTCAACACTTTTACTGACGGCTTTTATTTTTTCAGGCACCATCAATGCCTATAATACTCTTCTTCATCTGGGAGAAAACCTTCCTTACTGGGGCTTGGACAATTCTGAAGTAACGGTGGAATTTCCCATTGGAGTTGATTCTCAATATTCGAAAAGCTTTGTTGGCGATATGAAAAAAGACGACAGAGTTGAGAGCATACTGCCCTGGTGCTGGTCAAGAGCATCCTACAGGACCACCGACGGAAATTCAAAGATATTGGAAACTATGGCCTATGACGGCGATATGGATGCCCTGGGCATTACTAATCTCAGGGGAAGAAATCCCCGGACAAAAGATGAAGTATCCCTTGCGGTGAACACATGCAAGGACATGAAAAAAGATGTCGGTGATTTCGTAGACATCTATCTTCAGGGCGTTAAAAAGACCCTCCTTGTCACCGGTGTATATCAGAGTACCATGGATGGAGGCACCGGTTTCAGATTCCAGATGAAGACTATGGAAGGCCTTGCCGGCAGCTATGATACCATCCTTTACTCCATAAAACTCAAGGAGGGTAATGATCCAGCTGCCTTCATCAACTCTCTGCAGTCTTCCTACGGCAGAGATATAGATGCAAGAAGAACCTATGAAATTTACAAGGGATTTTTGACTTCCACAATAGACAATTTATCCTATGCCCTTATATTCCTGTTCCTTGTCTTTACCGTTGTGAGCTTTATCATTGTGTTTAATATCACTCTTATTACGATTTATCAGCAGAAAAAGGACCTGGGAATCTTTAAAGCCCTGGGGATGACAAATCCACAGATAAGAAATGTCATAGCCTGTAAAACCCTGACGGCAGGGCTAACCGGCATATTGATCGGTATACCTTTCGGCATACTGGTCACACCGAGGCTTATGAACCTGGCATCTTCAGGGATGGGCATTGTCAACCTGCCCTTTACAATCAGCCTCCCGGGAACCTTTGGAGTTATCCTCCTGAGTATCTTCATTGCCCTTATTGGAGTCTGGATTGCCTCGAGGAAGGTTACCCAGATTAAATTAAATAATCTCATCAATGAATAATCCTCCTATGAGACTTGGCAAACTAAGCATATAGATATCCTCCTGGAGGTGATACCTTGGATTTGACAAGTATAAAAAAGGTTGAAGATTTAACAATAATGGGCGATGTAAACAGGCGATTGGATCAAGGCTGGGTACTAATCGAGACCTATACGAATAACTATGACCCCAATGAGTACCCCGGTGCAAACACCCTTCATTATATAGTGGGGCTTCCGGCAGGCCTTGAAGAAACCGACTTTCCAAAAGATACCTACTATGTTCCCTTTGAAGCCCTTGATTAGGACATGAAAAATACCTCCGCTGCTTCAGCGGAGGTATTTTTTTCTGTTTATTATTTTGCAGATTTTTCTGGTACCAGTGTAAAGCTGGGGTCCAAATTCGATATATCATTCCTGTAGCCTGCGGACGTATATAGCTTCATATCGGTGGTAGTTATAAAGCACTCAATATTTGATATCTTATCGATAAATTGCAGTCCCTTCTGAGGCCCTAAAACAAAGACTGTGGTAGTAAGCAGGTCAGCTTTCATTGAACAATCCGGCTCATTCCCTTCCACCACTATAGTATCGCTCATCACTCCCGTGTCTGCAGGGTATCCGGTATGCGGATCCAGGATGTGATGATATCTCTTACCGTTCTGTTCGAAATACCTCTCATAGTCACCGGAGGTAGACACAGCCTGGCTTGCTATCTTTATTATCCCGAGATAGCTCTGGTTCCTTTCCTTCCTCGGATGCTGAACCCCCACACTCCATGACGAGCCATCGGGTTTTGTTCCCAGTCCGTATATACTGCTGCCACCCAGGTTTATAAGGGCACTTTTTATCCCAAACTTTTTATAGATACTGAACACTTCATCGGCAGTAAATCCCTTTGCTATCCCCCCGAGATCAACGGACATTCCTTCCTTCTGAAGCATTACACTGCTGTCTTTCTCATTAATACTGATCTTGTCGCAGCCAACAAGAGGCAGAGCTGCATTTATCTCCGCCTGTGAAGGGATCCTTGCCTCCGGAGTACCTATCTTCCATAGGTTTATCAGAGGGCCGACACTTATATCAAAAGCTCCTCCGCTGAGCTTTGAGTATTCTATCGAGGTCTTTATCATCTTCAACACTTCAGGATGTACCTTTACAAAGTTCTTACC
>JAUZPH010000653.1 GCA_030706065.1 Bacillota bacterium
GGCAAGCAGATATAAAAGATCAGCATTTGGAATGGCTTTTCCTAAAGGGTGATTCTTTAATCTTTTAAGGAGCCTTTACATCTGTAATATTTCCTCAGGAAACTCTATTTCTCTACTGACATTCATCTACAGTTCCATACCGGCTTACTTCTGTAACAGGAGTATTCTTGTCCGAGAGTTCAAAGGCTTTCTCTATTGGGCCGCCGATGAGGCTTCCAGCCATATCCATCAGGCGGAATATAATAGGATCGCCTGATGCTGATTGTCCTTGTTATACGGGTATAAAGTGGTGTACACGCCGCTGCGATCTATTCCGTTGTCTGCATTGGAATCATCCGCATATATATCCGTAGGGGTGAATCTTATATATCCATATCCAAGCTTATTCATAGTAGAAATATGTGTATCGGAAAGAGTACCGGCGATATTGATGATTACAGGCACCTGAACGTTAGGACTTCCCCAGACATCAGCCCTTTGATCTGCCGTCGGCATGGTGATATCAATGTTAAAGCCTGTTCTCACGCCGCTGTCCGTATTGATAATGGTCACCATATTGCGTGTCACCGGTATCTGTGCGGCAGGCGGCATGCTCAATTGCCCTGTATAACCCTTCATCACCGCATACGTCTGGCTTCCAAAGTTAGTATCGGGTACGTAATAACTGGAGTTCCATGCCTGAAGAGCCAAAGCCACCAGGATAGCCCGGCCAAATATCCGTTGTTGGTGCAAAACTGTTTGCCGGACCCGCACCGGACACCAAGGGCAGGTTCAAATCTGTATTCATAAACCGTTTCATATTTTTTTCTCGTTTTATGCTTTTCATTATGTTCCCCCTTTGAATAAAGATGCGGAAACTTACAACTTTAGTATTCAACTTCGAAAATATCGAATTTTCACCGTTTTTTCCGGATGTAAAATTTCAACGAATTAGAACTAAAATTATAAGAAATTTTACATCCTGGATAAATCAACAAATAAATTTCCGCATCTATAATCTGTATAGTGTTTGTATTATTATTTCCTTCTGTTATAGTCCATGTATAAAAAAGGACGGTTTGTAATCATTAAATGTATAAATCAGGTTTACTTAATGGAACCCTATAGATATCCATCATCAATTACAATTTTAACTTGATGGGATGTAAAATATATTCATAACTTAAGAATTTGTGACAAAGTCCGGAAAGGCGGTGAAACATGAATAAAAAGCTTCCTGTTTTGAGCATTGTTTTATATGTAATTGCAGGGATACTTGTGCTGTATACCATATGGGGGGTAATCCATACCGCACAATACCTCAATGGCCTGTTTGCCCAGGGACAACTGACAGTAGCAGGGCACATATATGACATTGTAAACTTTTATATGTCCAGCTGTGCCCAATATTTAATATTTGCAGTGATTCTGTTTACCTTGGGAGTGATTCTGAAGAAGACAGAAATCGACAGATCGGCAGCTTTTGAAACCGGAGACACAATAGTTCCAAGAGTTGAAGGTTTGAATAATAGAGAAGACGGTGAGAATTTGGAGGTTCCGCTTCAGAATAATGAGAAATGAAGCTTTAAATGTGTCTTACCTTCCCTCAGGATATAAGTTTGAGGGAATTTTTTTAAGGAAAAAGTCTGGCAGCTTATTCCCTGCCAGACTTTGCTTGTTTGATAATTTTTCATTTCCCTCTTATGTTTGAAGACAGTGTAAATCCAACAATTTACTTTCTAATAGAATCCAGATGCTCATTTTGTTAAGTGCTTAAAATATAAATTTCAACTCTCCAGGTCTTTCATACCACCTTCACCGGCACTCTTGCTCTTCCACGAAGTTTTTCTGCCCATTTCTCCGCCTCACCGCGCCCCAGCATCTTTGGCTCCACGTACTCAGGCTTCCTGCCGGTGGCCTCGCATTTTGAGATGCCCACCGGGTGGTACGGCTCAAGGTTTAGCTCGACTAGATTTTTCAATGATGCTGCAGTCCGTATGATATTCTCCATATGATGGTCGTTCATGTTCACACCCGGAATTAACGGGCAGCGGAGGATTATCCTCCCTCCTGCGCTGTCAAGGGTGTGAAGGTTGCTCAGGATGGGCTCAAGTGGTACACCCGTCCAGCGCCAGTGGACGTCAGCCGCAGTCTTTAAGTCAAAAAGAAACAAGTCCGTATAGGGTACGGCGTTAATGAGATGCTCAGGGTCGCAGAAACCGCAGGTCTCCATGCAGGTGTGGATACTCCGCTCCTTTACCGCCTTCAGCAGCTCCAGAGTGAACTCCGGCTGGAACAACGGCTCACCGCCCGACACTGTCATTCCGCCCCCCGACAC
>JAUZPH010000654.1 GCA_030706065.1 Bacillota bacterium
GAAGTAAGTATTTATGACATCTCTCCATTCCTTAGAATCCTTCAACTGTATTTTAAATTTCTCACATACAAGGTTATAGGCTTCCTCATATATCTTCTCTTCTAAAGAGTGCCATTTTTCTATAAATGCCTCTACCCTTTCGACGCCTTCAAAATGAGTATCATATACATGCTGGATAAGAGTTTTTCCGGTCTTAAGCATATAAGTATATGGCACATGATGGAAGAATAATAAAAGTTCCTCCGGACATGCTTCTATATTTTCATACATACCTGCTACAGGCTCATGATATTGCGCAGTATAGCCAGTTCCAGTGGCAACGGTCCTGTCAACTCCTATCCCTTTCCAGTCGGCATAGTGATAAGTACCCCATGGCGTGTATTCGTAACCGTCAACACTTGGTCCATAATGGTGGTGCGGATAAACCATCCAACCAATTCCAAGAGGGCTGGTATACTTTTCATATGCCTCTCTGGACTCCATCAGTATGGACACTACGGCTTCTATTACTTCAGGGTCTTTGCCATAGGTCAATTTAACCCATTCTTCTGCTATTTCTTCAGAACTTAATTCAGGGTTCCATGCTATCCTTCCCAGGCCATATAAATTAGCCTGCGCTAGAGGATGTCCAGTCCAGCATTTACTGTTTCCGAGATTAGACACGGCAGCTATTCCGCCATATTTACTGTTAAAGAGGCTTCCGTCTGCCACCTTGGATACCGTTGACCCCTGCCCTTTTGCATAGGTATCGAAGTTGAGAACTTCCTTCCACATCGGCAAAAGGTAACATACATGCTTCTGCTGTCCTGTATATTCCTGAGCAGCCTGGAATTCCAGAATCATATTGGTTTTTTTCATGGCACCAAAGAGCGGAGAAACAGCTTCTCTTATCTGGAAGTCCATTGGCCCGTTCTTTACCTGTAGAATTACATTATCCATAAACTGCCCATCCAATGGCTTGAAATTGTCGTAGGCAGCCTTTGCTCTGTCCTTTGACCTTTCTCTCCAGTCAAGGAGACAGTTATATACAAAGCATCTCCAGATTACGATACCCCCATGTGGTTTTAATGCCTCAGCAAGAAGATTTGCTCCCTGCGCATGATTTCTTCCGTAGGTGAAAGGGCCCGGCCTGAATTCTGAATCGGCCTTTACAAGAAAGCCTCCAAAATCCGGAATATAACGGTATATCACATCTGCAGTATCCTTCCACCACTGTTTTACTCCTTCATCAAGGGGATCCGCCGTTGACAGTCCTCCAACCTCCATGGGTGATGCAAAGTTAATGCTTAGGTATGTCTTTATCCCATAAGCTCTGAAAGCATCAGCAAAGCGTGCTATATCCGGCAGATATTCTTCGGTAATGAACCTGGTTTCAATCTTGTGGACATTAACATTATTTATAACCACACCGTTGATTCCTATAGATCCAAGCAGTTTTGCATAATCCTTAATGCGGCTGGCGTCCTTGATTATCTCATTGTTGCTGTAAAAGAAAGATTGTCCTGAATAACCTCTTTCTATATCACCGGTTACATTATCCCAGTGATTGATCATTCTAAGCTGGTTTCTCGGAAAATCTGCTGTTTCAACTTGAGAAAGCTCCATTCCGGTATTCATTGCCTTTATCAAGTGGAATACTCCATAGAGCACACCGTTTCCATCCCTGCCTATAATATTCAGGGAGATTTTATCATCCTTTTGAATATTTTTTATTATGAAGCTGCCGCTGACAGATTCTTCAGTGATTACAGTTCCAAAAACGGAAGCATCAATATTTTCAAGTGTTCCGATATACAGATGCGGCAAATTAGATGGATCCGTTGAAACCACCGACTCAATACCCATAATCTCCTTCAGAGCAAGCTTCAATTCCTCTACAGCTGTCAGCACAACAGGATTGCTGCCCTTTACTACTATACGGCTGCATACTTTTCTATACTGCTCTGCCAGTTCTGCATTGGAGCATATGGCATAGTTTAGCCAGCAATCGTATACATTATTATTTTTATATAATATTTTTTCTTTACGCATAAACCTTACTCCTTAAGCTAAAATATATTCTTTTAATGCATCTTATTCTATTTTATAATACCATTTAACACTATTTTTCAACATGAATTATATTATTGCATTTATAAAATATCACTATTATTTATATCTTCTGTTGAATTGTACTGAAGCTAAGATTGTTCATTGCCAAGAGCTTATAGAAAATGTATAATGTTTTTTAACATGGAATAATTACACCTATGTGTGAAAGGAGCAAAAATATATGGATATAATTATCAAGGATATACTGGATGAACTGAATAC
>JAUZPH010000655.1 GCA_030706065.1 Bacillota bacterium
CTCTATCCAACTGAGCTACCACCGCATAATTAACATACATAATATTAGCACACTGAAATTAAAAATGCAAACTTTTTTGCGTGGCAAAAATAGCACAATTATGCTGGGATAAAGTCGTAATGATTGCGCTTTCCTCGAAAATTGAATCAGGATATGTCAACATTGTATATATCTGAAAACTCTATGCTGACTCTCTCAACATTCCCTTTTCCACCGCTCATGAACGAGCCTTCATTTGCGTTTTCTTCTACTGCACATACCGGAAGGGTTATTATAAACTCACTGCCTCTGCCCATCTCGCTGATAAGCTCTATGGTGCCGCCGTGGAGCTCCACCAGGGACTTAACCAGCGAAAGGCCTATGCCGGTGCCGGTTCTCTTCTTTCTGTAGCTGTTGTCCGCCTGTATAAAACGGTTGAATATAAACTGCTGCTTTTCCGGCGGAATCCCCTCACCCTCGTCCCTTATGCTTATATTAACCTTGTCTCCCTTGTCCAGAACAGTTACATATATGCATTTGCCCTCAGGAGTAAACTTTACTGCGTTGGATAAAAGGTTTAACACTATCCTCTCCATATTATCCGAATCGAAGGCCATGATTTTCTCCTCCACATCCGTGTCAAATACGATATTAACCCCAAGGCTTGCCGCATATTCCACCACCGACATGGTTATATTCTCTACGATGGATACCAGGTTCTCATTTTTCAGATTGAGCTTCAGGTACCCCGAATCAATCTTGGTCATATCAAGTACGTTATTTACCATCCTCACAAGCCTGAAGCAGTTCTGCTTCAGTATTTCGTTATACTTCCTGCAGCTTTCCTTTATCTTTTCAAGGCTTTCATTCTTCATGAGGTGATCCTGGAGTTGAACTATCCCCAATATTACATTCAGCGGGGTTCTAAGTTCATGGGACAGGTTCTCGAAAAATTCCGTCTTCACCCTGTCATATTCCCGGGCCTCTTCAAGCATCTTCTTGCTTCTTTCATACTGCTTCCTATAGTTATCTGCCAGGATAATATCCGACAGGTCCTTCATTATTCCCATAAACACTGAGGATTCATTATACAATACCTTTCTCCCGCAAACTTCCAGGTCAAATATCTTATCATCGGAAACTCTTTTCATCCTCAAGAATGTAGGGGGAAGCTCCTCCATAATCTCGGAGTTTTTCAAAAAATCCTTATAGATATTTCCGTATTCCTCTGTAGGTGTAACTAAATCATTGATTAAAGAACCGGTCAAATTTTTATCTGCAGAACCGGAAAATATCTTTGAAGCCTCCGGATTGCAAAAGATAATCCTTTCTTCTCTTCTAATGTATATCCCTTCGCTCAGCATATTGAGAAAATTCGTGCCGCATTTGAGCAGATAGTTATATCTGTCATTTTTCAAATAATTCTCTTGTATCATTTCCTACTACCTCACCATACTATTAGATGAAAGACCAGTTACAGCCAAAAGCACCTGTTTTATATATTCTATACTCCTAAGTAATTTCCTCCCATTTACGGAAACAAAATGTAAAACTTTATTCGTCAAAAATTTTCTTTTTTTCGTTCTTATCTGTTTCTATAAATTTTGGGTTATAATAAAAATATTGTGTAGTATTTTTTTAGGATGTGATTTTATGCTGGATGTTTGTTTATTGGGCTGCGGCGGCAGTCTTCCTGTACCTGAGAGGAATCTCACCTCACTGCTGCTGAGCTGCAGGGGTAAAAAAATATTGATAGATTGCGGCGAAGGCACACAGGTATCCATGAAAATCCTCGGCTGGGGTTTTAAAAGTATAGATGTTATCTGCTTTACCCATGCCCACGCGGATCATGTAATCGGACTGCCAGGGCTGCTCCTGACCATAGCAAACTCTGACAGGACGGATCCGCTGGTTATCATCGGGCCGCCGGGCTTCAGCCATGTACTTCAGGGCCTTATGGTAGTTTGTCCCCAGCTTCCCTACGAAATCTTTTATAAGGAAGCTTCCTTAAAGGGTGATACTGTATATGACAGTGATGGTATATACCTGAGTTCCTTCGGCCTGGATCATAATATTCCCTGTGTAGGATACAGCCTGGAGGTAAAAAGAGGGCGAAAATTTGATGTACAAAAAGCAAAGTCACGTAATATCCCACAGCTCCTTTGGAGCCGGCTTCAAAAGGGAGAAAGTATAAGAGAAGCCGGGTTGCTGTATACTCCGGACATGGTAATGGGTGAGGACAGAGAAGGTATCAAGGTGAGCTATTTTACGGATACACGCCCGCTGCCGGGCCTGACGGACTTTATAGCAAAGAGCAGCCTTCTCGTTGCAGA
>JAUZPH010000656.1 GCA_030706065.1 Bacillota bacterium
AAATATATTGTTTTGCTTGTTAAGAAGTGCTAAAATAGTAATATTATTTTAGGGAAAGATGGGAGGAATTTTAATGCAGTACAGGAAATTTGGCAGTTTGGATTGGAAGGCTTCAGCCCTCGGAGTAGGGTGTATGCGATTGCCCACCACGGTTAACGCGGCTGGGATAGACGAAAATGAAGCTATAAGGATGATAAGACATGCCATCGACAATGGTGTAAATTATGTAGATACAGCATATTTTTATCATGGCGGCCAAAGTGAAATCGTTGTAGGTAAGGCACTTAAGGATGGATACAGGGAAAAGGTAAAACTGGCCACCAAACTTCCTATGGGGAACGTAAAAGGGGTTGAGGATTACGATAGGCTCCTTGGTGAGCAGCTTGGTAAACTTCAGACGGATCATATTGATTTTTATCTGTTTCATGGCATCAACAGGGAAACATGGAGGAATAAAATACTGAAGTTTGGCCTGCTGGAAAAGGCTGAGGCAGCACGAAAGGACGGCAGGATAAGGCACATCGGATTTTCCTTCCATGGCGCCTGTGATGAGTTCATGGAAATAATCGATGGCTATGACAAGTGGGAATTCTGCCAGATACAGTATAACTACATGGACATAGAAAATCAGGCGGGGACAAAAGGTCTGAAGCATGCTGCATCCAAAGGCATTGCAGTAGTAATCATGGAACCACTTCTGGGAGGCAAGCTTGCCAATGCACCAAAGGACGTTGCGGATATTTTCGAGAACTCATCAAAAAAACATACACCGGCTGATTGGGCACTGCAGTGGCTTTGGAACCAGCCTGAAGTGTCAGTGGTACTGAGCGGCATGAGCAATATGGATCAGATAGTTCAGAATCTTTATTCGGCAGATGCATCCGGAGTTGGCAAAATGGATAAGAATGATTTGGACTTGATTGGCAAAGTCCGCGAGAAATATAAGAGCAGAGCTGGTATACCATGTACAGCCTGCGGATACTGTCAACCTTGTCCGAACAATGTTGTTATTCCTGAAATGTTCAAATTGTACAATGAAGGTATGATTTACGATAGTTTTGCCTCTTCCCACTTCGTTTACAATACCTTTGTACCGGAGAAAAACAGAGCCGGACAGTGCGTGCAGTGCGCGATATGTGAGGACAAATGTCCTCAAGGCATAAAGATAAGTGAATGGATTCCAAAGGTACATGAAGCACTGAAGTAAACATAGATAAGCGATTGTATTAAGAGGGCTGCAGCATAATTAAATATTATGCACAGTCCTTTTTGTATAAACTCAATTATATTAATGAACCTTTATAGGAACTTCTGTATCTAATTGGTGAAAGGAAGTACAAAATGATATACTTATAAGAACCGTACACAAAGTATGCGGTTCTTATAAAAGCTAAGCACAGAGGGAAAATGAAAGGGTAAGGATACTGAAAATGAGAATAAATAAACTGCTGAGCAACTTTGGTTATTGTTCAAGAAAAGAAGCCAACAGAATTATTGAGGAGAACAGAATAAATGTGAATGGAAGTCTCTGTGTGCCTGGACAGTGGGTAGAGGAGTCTGACATTATCCTTTTTGATAATAAGCCCATTCAAAGAAAAGAAAAAATCTATATCGCTTTGAATAAACCAGTGGGTGTTACTTGTACAACTTCAAAGGAAGTTCAGGATAATATAATTGATTTTATAAACTATCCCGAGTATATTTTTCCCGTGGGCAGATTAGACAAGGAATCCCAAGGCTTAATACTGCTAACCAATGATGGTGACTGGGCCAGTGAGATTTTGGAGGCCGAAAAAGGGCATGAGAAGGAATATATAGTAACCGTAAATAAGCCTTTTGATGATGCTTTCCTGAAAGCAATGGCAGAAGGCGTTGGAATTCTCGGTGTGAAAACGAGACCCTGCGCAGCGAAAAGGATAAGTGAAGCAACATTTAACATTATTCTGACACAAGGGCTGAATAAACAAATCCGAAGAATGAGCGGGGCTTTTGGATACACAGTAATTCGCCTGGAGCGTATTAGAATTATGAACATAAGAATTGATGGGATATCTATTGGCAAGTGGCGGCACCTTACGGCGGATGAGGTGACCGTGACAAGGAAGGAGGCAGAATGTATTTAAGATATACTTTGAATCCAAATAATAACATTTCCGTATGCCTTTGTATTTGGATAAAAGTTCATATCACAGTAAAATTTTGAGCAACTTCCTGCAACCCTATATTTGCATAGAATTCAAATTAATGTTACTATTGAATTATCAATTATAGTTTTCAGGAGGTTTGTAATGTCAAGGATGCATGAA
>JAUZPH010000657.1 GCA_030706065.1 Bacillota bacterium
ATCTGCATCAGTAGCACCAATTGAATGGGAAGACACTAAGATCAATTTGGTTGACATTCCAGGATATTTTGACTTTATAGGTGAATCTATTCAGGGAATGAGACCGGTAGATGTTGCTATGATAGTGGTTTGTGGTGTCTCTGGAATAGAAGTTGGTACGGAGAAAGCCTGGAACTATGTAAACAAGATAAAGCTTCCAAGGACATTCTTCATCAACAAGCTGGACAGAGAAAACAGTAATTTTGAAAAGGTATTGGAACAGCTTAAGGAAAAGTTCGGAATATCAGTAGTTCCGGTACAGTATCCCATTGGCAGCGAGGAGAATTTTAGGGGAGTTGTAAACGTAATCTCCAGAACTGCCAGAATATTTAACCCCAGGACAAAGGCAATGGAACCAGCAGAAATACCCGCAGATTTAATTGACAAGGTTGACGAATGCAAGAGAATGATCATGGAAGCAGTTGCAGAAACAGATGAAGAACTGCTGGATAAATATTTTGGCGAAGGAGAATTAAGCGACGAAGAGATATATCATGGACTTATTACCGGATGTGCCAACGGGGACATAGCCCCTGTTATGTGTGGAAGTGCTCTAGCGTGTGTCGGCATTAATACACTTCTTGAAGACATAATAGAATGTTTCCCGTCACCGGAATATGCCATACCTCAAAAGGCTGTAGATATGAAGACCAATAAGGAAATAGCCGTGAAGATCAATCCAGAGGAGCCTTTCTCGGCACTTGTATTTAAAACGATTGCTGACCCCTTCGTAGGAAAACTCTCAATGTTCAGAGTAATAACCGGAAAGCTTAAGGCTGACAGTACTGTATATAATACGAATAAAGATAAGCAGGAAAAGGTAGGTACTTTATACTACCTGAAAGGCAAGAACCAGATTCAAACCTCGGAGATTGTTGCCGGCGATATAGGTGCAGTATCCAAACTGCAGTTTACAAATACCGGTGATACTCTTTGTGATCAAAGCTTCAATATTATGTATGATAAGATGAACTTCCCTGAACCGGTAATTTCAATGTCGGTAATGCCAAAGTCCAAGGGAGATGAAGATAAGATATCCTCAGGTCTTACCAAGCTTATTGATGAAGATCCGACCTTTACAGTATCAAGGGATGTGGAGAATGCAGAAACTATAATCTCCGGCGTTGGTGAAACCCATCTTGATGTAATAGCATGCAAATTGAAGAATAAATTCGGAGCAGAGGTTATACTTCAGACGCCAAAGGTTCCATACAGGGAGACCATTAGAAAGACTGCAGATGTTCAGGGAAAACACAAGAAGCAGTCCGGAGGTCACGGTCAGTATGGAGATGTATGGGTTAAATTTGAGTCCAGGGAAGATGGCGACGAACTGGAATTTGTAGATGCAGTAGTAGGGGGAGTAGTTCCGAGACAATATATACCTGCTGTTGAAAAGGGCTTGAGAGAATGTATACACCATGGTGTACTGGCAGGATATCCGGTTATAAGGTTGAAAGCTACTCTTCACGACGGCTCATATCATCCGGTAGACTCTTCCGAAATGGCATTCAAGGTGGCTGCATCCTTAGCTTACAAGAAAGGCCTTGAAGTGGCAAGTCCGATACTGCTTGAGCCTGTTGTGCATCTGGAGGTATTTGTCCCTGATGAATACATGGGAGACATAATAGGGGATATAAACAAGAAACGCGGAAGAGTATTGGGTATGGAGCCTGTAGATGGACAGCAAAGAATAATGGCTGAGGTACCGATGGCAGAGATGTTCAAGTATGCTACAGATTTGAGGTCCATGACACAGGCTAGAGGAAGCTTCAAAATGAATTTTGAAAGATATGATGAGGTTCCTGCTGCGGAGGCCGCCAAGATAATAGAAAATGCAAAGAAGGAACATGAAGCAGTTTAAATATTAAAACGTGGTGGGGATTTTTTCCTCACCACGTTTTAATTTATAACAGAATACTTTTCTTATATATAGATGCGGAAATTTATATTTAAATTTATCCGGGATGTAAAATTTCTTCTAAATTGAGTTCTAATTCGCTGAAATTTTACATCCGGAAAAATCGGTGAAATTTCGATATTTTCTCAGGCGAATACTAAAGGTTTAAATTTCCGTATCTCTATTTACCCCAAATATAATTGGGAATATACGCCCGTATGAATGGAACAACACTTAACAAAGGGTTAATTACATATCAATAAGTCTCTACGAAGAGCTCAAAATATCCTTGAGGGTGTAAGCATACAGGGCAGGTCTTAGGTGCTGCTTCTCCCTCAAATATATAGCCGCATTTAAGA
>JAUZPH010000658.1 GCA_030706065.1 Bacillota bacterium
GGAACTGGAATGTTTTCCACCCAGTCAATGAGGGTCAAAAGGTTGTAAAAGATGTGAACTTTAATGTTAGAAGAGGAGAAATCGTAGGCTTCTCCGGACTTATGGGAGCAGGAAGAACTGAGCTCGCCATGAGTATATTCGGAAAATCCTATGGTAAAAACATAACAGGAACCGTAATAAAAGACGGTAAGGAAGTTGTGTTCAAGAATGTAAAACAGGCTATAGATAACGGCCTCGCATATGTTACAGAAGACCGTAAGCAGGCTGGACTTAACCTTATAGATAATATAAAGAGAAATATTACTCTTGCTAATCTTGAAAAGATAAGCAATAAATTCGGTGTTAATGATGAAAATAAGGAAATTCAGATAGCTGAAGATTTTCGTAAGAAGCTCAATATCAAGAGCTCAAGCATTCTTCAGAGGACTGTAAACCTGTCCGGTGGTAACCAGCAGAAGGTTGTATTAAGTAAGTGGATATTTACCGAGCCTGACATACTAATACTGGACGAACCTACAAGAGGTATAGACGTAGGTGCCAAATATGAAATTTATACAATTATAAATAAACTTGCAGATGAAGGCAAGTCAGTTATAGTGATTTCTTCAGAGCTTCCGGAAGTTCTTGGCATGTGCGACAGGGTATATGTCATGAATGAAGGCAGGATTGTAGGAGAACTTGACCGTAAGGATGCTTCACAGGAAAGCATTATGAAATGTATCATGAAAAATGGCAGGGAGGTATAACAAGTGGAAAAGATTAAAGGATTATTTAAGAATAATTTAAGACAGTATGCAATGCTGCTTGCATTGGTTGTAATAATGGCATTATTTCAATTTTTGACTAACGGCATTCTTTTAAAGCCGCAGAACGTTACGAATCTTATTCTTCAGAACAGCTACGTAATTATTCTTGCGATTGGTATGGTTTTATGCATACTGACAGGAGGTAACATTGACCTTTCCGTTGGTTCCGTAGTAGCCATTGTAGGTGCTATAACCGGTACCCTTATAGTTACCATGAAAGTGAATATGGTACTTGCTATAGTTGTAGGTTTGCTTGTAGGTCTGGTAATAGGTATATGGCAGGGCTTCTGGATAGCTTATGTAAGAATTCCGGCCTTCATAGTTACTCTTGCCGGTATGCTGCTTTTCAGAGGTTTAACCCTGATAGTACTTCAAGGTAAGACAATATCACCTTTCCCGAAATCCTTCCTTACAATAAGCGGCGGATTTGTGAAAGACTTTTTGGGGAATAATCCTAAGTTCAATGTTACAACAATTGGAGTAGCAGTAATAATTTCTCTTATATATCTGGTGCTTGAAGTGAAAAAGAGAGCCAGCAAGAAAAAGTACGGCTTCGATGTACTGCCGGTTCCATTCTTTATAGTGCAGATTGTAGTTATTCTGTTTGTACTCAACCTTTTCGGATACTGGCTTGCAACATACAAGGGTATTCCTATAGTACTTGTTATACTTGCAGTATTGATAATAGGATACTCCTTCATAACTACAAAGACTACTTTGGGAAGACACATTTATGCTATTGGCGGTAATGAAAAGGCTGCCAAGCTTTCCGGTGTTAACACTAACAAAGTATTGTTCTTAGCTTATGTAAACATGGGTGTTCTTGCTGCAGTAACCGGTATTGTGTTTACATCCCGTTTGATGGCTGCCACACCAACTGCCGGTAATAACTTTGAGCTCGATGCCATTGCTGCCTGCTTCATAGGCGGTGCTTCAGCTACAGGCGGTGTCGGAACAGTTGTAGGAGCAATAATCGGTGCTCTTGTAATGGGAGTACTTAACAACGGTATGTCAATCCTTGGCGTAGGCAGTGACGTACAGATGGCAATAAAAGGCTGTGTTCTTCTGGCAGCAGTTGCATTTGATATAATATCTAAGAATAAGGCAAGATAGTTGATAATAAAGGTGGCGTCACAGCTTGTATGTGACGCCACTTTTTACATAATTGTGTGATATCGGAATGATGAAAATTACAGGGGGAATATATTATGATTTTTTTCTTTTTAACATCAGAATTTTGAGCTGTGAGAATATAGCCGGCTTATCTGATCAATCCGGTGGATTGTATTTTTACTTTTGCCTGTACTGTAAACCGTATATCAGGATAGAGCTTTTGCCAGGTGTCCCATTCAGTATCGTTATTCCAATGCCTTGACCGGTAATGAAGCCCAAAACCAATGGGATCAAGGCCTTCACCCTGAATTTTTTTTAATAAGGCTGTCACCTTTTTCTGTAATAC
>JAUZPH010000659.1 GCA_030706065.1 Bacillota bacterium
AGACCTCATAAAAAGAGCCATGAGCTGGGGCATGACGTCCATTGCCTTAACTGACCATGGGGTAGTGCAGTCCTATCCAGAAGCCCATAAGCTTCTGGGGAGAGACAATCCAAATATGAAGGTTATATACGGAGTGGAGGCTTATTTGGCCCCGGATAAAAAGCCGTCTGTGACAAACTCCGGGGGACAGAGCATCGATACCACCTATTGCGTTCTAGACCTGGAAACAACGGGCTTCTCAGCAGTAACGGAGAAAATCATCGAGATAGGAATTATGAAGTACAAGGACGGAAAGGTAATCGATCAGTTCAGCACCTTTGTAAATCCTCAAAAGCCAATTCCGGCAAGAGTAGTAGAGGTTACCAACATAACCGATGACATGGTGAAAGATGCAGAAACCATAGAACAGGTATTTCCAAGGATGCTGGAGTTTATTAAGGACAGTGTTCTGGTGGCACATAATGCATCCTTTGATGTGGGCTTCCTAAAGCACAATGCAAAGGTCCTCGGATATGACTTTGATTTTACATATGTGGATACCCTGACCCTGGCACAGGAGGTATTCCCGGATTTTAAATCATATAAGCTAGGAAGAATTGCCAAGAACCTGGGCATAAAAGTGGAGGTTGCTCACAGAGCCCTGGATGACGTGGATACCACCGTCAAGGTCTTCAAGGTAATGCTCGATAAGCTGAAGGAAAGGGGAGCAGTAACCCTTGAGGATATAGATACCCTTGGTTCCGATGAGAAGGCTAAGAAAGAAGAGTATAAGAAGCTTAAAACCTATCACGCCATAATACTGGCAAAGGATAATGTGGGCTTAAAGAATTTATATAAGCTTGTATCATATTCTCATCTCCACTATTTTTATAAAAAACCACGTATTCTAAAAAGCATGTTTAAAAAGTATTCCGAGGGCCTGATTCTCGGCAGTGCCTGCAGTGAAGGGGAACTGTACCAGGCGATACTCCTCGGAAAATCCGATGAGGAAATTGAAGCTATTGCAGAGGAATATGATTACCTGGAAATCCAGCCTCTGGGGAATAATGATTATTTGGTAAGGACGGAGCAGGTAGAAAGCAAAGAGTACTTAAAGGAAATCAACAGAAAGATCGTTGCCCTGGGAGAGAAATTAAATAAGCCTGTAGTTGCTACAGGAGATGTCCATTTCATGGATCCGGAGGACGAGATATACAGGCGTATACTGGAAGCAGGACAGGGCTTTAAGGATGCGGATAATCAGGCTCCCTTATACTTGAAAACTACGGAAGAGATGCTGGAGGAATTCTCCTATCTGGGACGGGATAAGGCCTTTGAGGTGGTAGTTACAAATACCAATCTTGTATCGGATATGTGCGAGAGGATCAGCCCCATCTCTCCGGAGAAAGCTACACCCCACATAGATGGCTGTGAGCAGACCATCAAGGATATCAGCTTTAACAGGGCCCATGAGCTCTATGGAGACCCGCTGCCGGAGATTGTTCAGAAAAGGCTGGATAAGGAGCTGGATTCCATTATAAAGAACGGTTTCTCCGTAATGTATATAATCGCTCAAAAGCTGGTTTGGAAGTCCAATGAAGATGGATATCTGGTAGGTTCCAGAGGTTCCGTAGGTTCTTCTGTAGTTGCATATATGACCGGTATAACGGAAGTAAACGGGCTGCCGCCGCACTACAGATGTACCAAGTGCAAGTATTCGGACTTTGCCGATTATGGCATCAAGATAGGCTTCGATTTACCTGATAAGACATGTCCTGTCTGTGGAGAGCCTCTGACCAAAGACGGTATCGATATACCTTTTGAAACTTTCCTGGGGTTCAACGGAGACAAGGAGCCTGATATAGACTTGAACTTCTCCGGAGAATATCAGGGAAAGGCCCATAGATATACGGAGGTTATCTTCGGCAAGGGCACAACCTTTAAGGCAGGAACCATAGGTACCATAGCGGATAAGACAGCCTTCGGCTATGTTAAAAAGTATTTTGAGGAAAAGAATATCACAGTGAACAAGGCTGAAGCCACAAGAATTGCTAAAGGCTGTACAGGAATAAAAAGGACCACGGGCCAGCACCCCGGTGGAATCATAGTTGTACCTAAGGGGCGTGAAATCTTTGAATTCTGCCCGGTACAGCACCCTGCCGATGACCCGGATTCGGATATTATAACAACGCATTTTGACTATCACTCCATTGACCAGAACCTATTGAAGTTGGATATACTGGGCCACGACGACCCCACAGTCATAAGAATGCTGCAGGATATA
>JAUZPH010000066.1 GCA_030706065.1 Bacillota bacterium
AATAATTTACTGTCTGCCTGACTTATTCCTGAGTATCTCCAAAAACCTCACTTTATCGAGATATATCTCATAGCGACACACCCGGATGGGAGTAAGGCCTTGGGTCGTTATATAGATTATTTCATCACTGGTTCTTAATAGTTCTCATCTATATCATTCTTCCCGCCAGTATCATTATATAGCTAATAAATACTGCTCCTAATACGGAAACAATAACATTTCTTCTAAACCAGCTGTATACGAAAGCAAAGCTTATTCCGACAATTCCCGCTATGGGCATCTGCGGTATGGAGTCTATAACACCTGGGATAATAAGTGCACCAAGCGCCGTATATGGTATAAACCTCAGGAACCTGTTAAACCAACCTGTCTTGTTATCCTTTGATACAAAAAGGAACGGAAGTAATCTAGGAAGGTATGTTACTGCCATCATTCCTAATATAATAAGTAAGTATTTACTCTTCAACTGCAGCTACCTCCTCGTTCTCATCTCTGAATACACTGGCACCAACTGCTGAGGTGACAACTATGGAAGCTACTATAGACCAGCCTTTTGATACTCCTGCTAGGCTGCACAGCACCGTATTGATAACAGCAGAAAAGGCTGCCAAAAGACCTACACTGTACCTTTCCCTTACCTCCGGCATCAAAAGGGCTGCAAACATGGCATAAAGTGCTACTCCCATGCTCAGAGTTATATCCTGGGGTAATGCCTGTCCAATTACAAAGCCCAAAAGGCTTCCACCTACCCAGGAGGAGTAGGATGCCAGCTGAAGCACCAGCATGTAGGACACCGATAAACCTTCTTTTTTGAAGGATGCCACAGAGAAGACTTCATCTGTTACTCCGAAAGCTACGGCGGCGTTCCATCTCTTATTTATATTGCCCAGCTTTGATGAAAGGGAAGCACTCATAAGCAGGTGCCGGAAATTCAGCAGAAAAGTTGCTATTATTATCTCCCCAATCCCTACACCTGAAGCTATCAGATTGACTGCCATAAATTGACTGGCACCTGCAAATACCAGCAAGGACATCAATGCAGTGTCAATCATCGGTATTCCTGATGTTTTTGAAAGCAGCCCAAAGGCTATTGCAATAGGAATATACCCTACTACTATCGGTACGGAATCCTTCAATCCGCTTTTCATATGTTTTGTATTCATAAGCCCCTCCAAATAATTAATATCATATATGTAATCATACTCGGAACACCCCAACTTTCATCGTTACCGAATATATTCATTTTATAGTGAGCCTGGACGTATTTTATATCGTAAGTATTATAATCCTACAGTCTTTCAAACTCAATAATAATGTAATGTTTATTCTCAGATAGCTAAAGAAAAACACAAGGGACACTAGAGTTGAAGTATCCCTTTCTCATTCATAAATAATATTTTCCCCGTGCTACAGCAGCCAGTCATCCATAAGCTCTTTCATCAAGCTTCCTTCTCAAACACAGCCATAATGAGGCCTTCCGTCACTTCAATTTCACCTTTCTGCCTGAACCCGAAGGATTCATATAACAGTTTCGCCGGGTAGTTCCCTTCCCCGGTTTGAACAATTATCTTCCGGCACTTGTGCATCCCTTCAATATATTGAAGCAAACCTTTGGCAATCCCTCTTCTAAAATAGACAGGCTTTACCGCCACCCTATGTATGTCCAAAACACCATTCTCTATTTTATAGGAAATTATTCCTGCCAGGTCATCGCCTTCCCACCAGCCGTAGAAAATCTCATCACACTGCTGAATGTCGCCAACGGATTCCTTTAAGGCAGGTATTTCATAAAAGTTTATCAATTTTGCCTCTTCCATATACGCTTGTATCTGCAGCTCAACAATTCTTGAAGCTATATTCTCGTCCTTTGTATTTAACAGTTCTATCAAAGTATATCCTCCAAATTTTTTAACAGACTTATTTCCTGTATAAGACATAGGTTCTTGGATAGAAACCATGCCTCTGATAAAAGGTCAGTACCTCATCATTGCCATAGGCAACTCCTATTTTCATCTTTACAGCTCCGTTATCTTCAAGCCATTTCAAGGCTCTTTCCATAAGTGCATCCCCGATTCCCATTCCCCTGTACTCTGAAAGCAGGAACAGCGATTCCACCTCGCCTTCTCTGTCTGATGAAATCGAACTTGCACAGTATCCTATGATGCTGTCTGAATCCTTCTCCATAACAAGGTCGATGTTTACACTGCCGTCTTTTCCCTTCTTAAGTATATCCCCTGCCCTTTTCTCAAAGCTGATACTCGCAAAGTTGTCTCTGAAATACTTCGTCTTCTCCATATGGTGCTCCCTTAAGCCTTCCCACAGGCCCTTTATCTTGCTGATCTCATCCGGGCCAACGGACTGATATTTAAGTTCCTTCATACATATCCCCCTCTTTATATGAATACTAATCTCAAACCCTGTATATCTTCTGTAGTATTTCAACCGAAATGTCTCTATACTATATTCTTCTCATAGCAATAGAATTCGCCTTTTCTGAAGGTGACAATTCCAACTTTTTTATAGCCTTTTCCTTCATACAATCTGCATGCCCTGAGGTTGTGGATAAAGGTATCCAGCCTTATTGAATCATACTCATTCCTTTTGGCGTATTCCTCCGCAAAGTCTATAAACGCTCTGGCTATGCCTGAACCCTGAGACTGAGGGGCTATACAGAGCCTGTGTATGACCATTGGCTTTCCGCACTGCTTTTCCCATTGGACCTCTTCATATTCCTTATCCTGATATTCATTCAAAACTACAATTCCTTTGATAACCCCGTCGTGATATACATAAAGGTTTCCTTCAGCAATGTCCCGGCTTATCACCTCAATATTAGGATAAATATCATCCCACTGTTCGATGCCTTTGCTTATCATATCTGCTACTGCCTTTTTTACAAGCTCCATAATCATTGAAACTTCCTGCTGCGATGCTTTTCTTATATCCATGCATGTCCTCCTCCATACCTGTTAAGAGTAACCATCTCCATACTCCCACTAAAATATGCCGGTTACATTAACTCAAATCCTATACATAGATTATAAATCATACCCTTATACAATGCCATATTCAATATAATTCCAAATTATAAAAAAATTACTGATAAATATTATTTACTATCTTGCATTGTATAATACTGGGTGATATAATATAGCTGTAAGTTAAAATATACCAAAGGAGCGATATAATGGATACTCAGTTGAAAAAAGGTGTATTGGAGCTGTGTGTTTTATCTATAGTTGATAAGAGAGATTGTTACGGTTATGAACTCGTTGATGAAATATCCAAAAATATAGAGATCTCAGATGGCACCGTGTATCCAATCTTGAGAAGGCTGACCCAGGAGGGCTATTTTACAACCTATTTGAAGGAATCCACCGAGGGCCCGCCGAGAAAGTACTATAGACTTACTGAGCTCGGTAAAAGGACAAAGGATAAGTTAGCTGAAGAATGGTTTCAATTTATAGATGCAGTAAACAGTATTGTAAAGGAGGTTGTCTAGATTGAACAGGAACGAATTCATGTATTCTCTGAGAAATTCTCTAAGTGCTTTTCCTGAAAAGGAGAGAGAAGAAATTATTTACGATTATGAAGAGCATTTTGCAGTTGCCCTGCAGAGTGGAAAAACTGAAGATGAAGTGTGCCGTGAGCTTGGAGATCCGGTGAACATCGGAAAGCAATATAAGATAAACTCTTCCATAGAAAGAGCTTCCTCCAACCCGACAGCCGGTAATATTCTTAGAGCTATTGTTGCATCCCTGAGCCTTGGTTTGCTGAATGTCATATTTGTGTTAGGGCCTTTCATAGCAGTAGCCTCCGTTCTGCTTTCGCTGCTTATATCAGGGGTTGCTGTAGCTTTTTCCGGAATTGCAAGCACTGTTGCCATATTGATAAACGGTATTTTCCCTCAGTTAATCCCATTTTTCACTGTCACCCCATGGATAACCGGCATGCTGTTCGCCATAGCACTTACCTGCGCCGGGATGCTGATATGCATGTTTATGAGTTCTCTTATTAAAGTTTTCTTTAAGGGTACCCTCAAATATTTAAAAATGAATTTTAATATAATTACAGGTAGGAGGTAATAAGTATGATTAATAAAGGTAAGAAAAGTCTTGTATTGATATTGTTTGGACTTATGCTCATATGTGCCGGAGTCGGTACTTTGATAGCTTATGCCTATAACCCCGGTGACCCCTTCAATATTATCGGCGGCAAATATTCAGTTAACGTAGATGAAGCCAAGACGGCAGATATAAAGGATGTTGATGAAATATCAGTGAATGTCTCTTCCGCAGATATAAATATTATTCCTGAGGACAGAGAGGATGTTAAGGCTGTACTCAGCGGCTACATCAAATCTTCCTCAGAGGTGGCTAAGCCCGAATTGACGGTAGATAAATCCTCAAACAAACTCAGTATAGGCATTAAAGGCCAGAACAGCTTCTGGGGTTTCGTAAATATAAGTTTAAAGATGGATGTATATATTCCCAAATCATATTCAAAAGATCTATCTCTGGACTCAAGCTCCGGTGAAATGAATCTTACAGAAAAACTGACGCTGAATAACTTAATCTGTTCTCTAAGCTCCGGCGACTTGACTATCAAGGACACGACCTGTAACAAGTTTTCCTATGATTGTTCCTCCGGTTCCATGAAAGCAGACATTTTAAAGACACAAGAAACGAAACTTGACTCTTCCTCCGGTGACATTACTATAAAGAGTTTTACCGGAAACGTTGAAGGTGAGAGCTCCTCAGGCGAAATATCCATTGCCTACAGCGAATTTAATAATAATGTCAATTTAACGGCTCGTTCGGGTGAAATAAATATAAAGCTTCCCAAGAACTCAGAGTTCTATCTTGATGCCAATTGCAGCTCCGGTGAAGTGGACTGTGATTTCCCTGTAACAATATCCGGTAAGAAAAAGGATAATACGCTCACCGGAACCGTCGTGAGTGATAAGAACAAAATCAAGCTGAATACTTCCTCCGGTGATATAAATGTGAAGTACCAATAATAACAGCAGATATCCTTTACGTAAACTGAATTTACGAAGATTTAAAACTTGATCTAAAATAATCAGCTTATAAAAAACGCCGGTACCCCGAAAGTACCGGCATTTTATTATATTAAGATATCCTTTTTCGTAAATACAATGTGAGCCGTAATGTAGCTTACAATTATCCATACAATAAACATTATTATGGAGCTGCCCAATGTTATACCCGGGCTGCGCATGTTGAGCGCCGCCTGTCCGGTAATCAAATTTCCCACATTTCCAAAGATAACGTACACGAAGCGAGCCAGGCTCCTGAATACACCGTAGCCAAGGAACAAAATGGATGTACCTATCACGGAAACAACACTTATCCCCATTGATACCATGCTGTTTTTTACCAAAGCAGATATGAGGAATACCACTGAGGTACAGGCTACTATATACAGGCTCTGCATTAAAATAAGCCTTATGATATATTCCCATTGCGGTATTATGTACCTGCTTCCGGCAACTACTACCAGGGGATAACTGCCTCCCTGCATCATCTGGGTAGTGTCGAACTTATATTGTGCCCCAACAGCCACAGGATAACCTGAATTCCCAAAGCCAAAGAACAATCCGATCATCAGGAACCCAATAATTTCAACCCCTACTATACAGAGCACTGATGCTATGTTTATTGACAGGAACTTTGAGAAAATAACCTTTCCTCTCGTTATAGGCTGTGTGAGCAAAAGCTTCATCGTTGGCGGCGATGCCTCACCCGACACCATATCTGCTGCAAATACGGCGATTCCGATGGCCAGGAACACCTCGCCAAGTGCCGATACCAATAAAGTTATAAAACTGAAGGCATCAAAATTTCCTGCTGTATCTACAGGCTTTATATCATGCTCAAGAAGATATTTGTTCAAGCTTGTATCCGAATCCAAATAACTCATTTCGTCGGCTGAAGAACCGTCCCTACTGTTTTTTATTTCCTGCATTCTGTCCTCGTTACTCTTTATACGCTGCCGTAAAGTTTCCTTCCAATCTATTGTGCTGTCCTGGGAGGCCTTCAAGGTTGTAATTTCCGACTGTAAGCTCTGAATTTGCTCATCCATTTGTGCCCTGTATTTATCTGCCGCATCTTTATCGTTCTTTAAGTTATCCGGAACATTATTTTTCTCTTGCTTTATACTTTCAATAATACTTTCCATTTGTGTGATTCGCGCCTCCGGGCTATTGTTCCTCTTATAATTCTGAACATCCCTGTAGGAACCGTAACCTATCAGTGTGGTAAGCAGCATGAAGGCTATTAATACTACCAGTGTCTTCTTCCTCTTAAAAAGCTTAAAGGTCTCTATTCTGAATAAAGTTATCATGCCCTTTTACCTCCTTCCACCAATTCCATGTATCTCTGCTCAAGCTGATTATGCTTCTTATATACCTCATAAATATCTACACCTTCCGTAACAAGCCCCCTTATAATATCGCAGGCAGCTTCCTTCTCTGCCGTTACGGTGAAGACATTGTCTTCCCTGTTAACCTGTCTGACACTATCCATTTTTGCAATTATTCCATACCCCTTATCCGGTTCTTTTGTAATAATTACAAGTGTCTCCGTTTCATTGTTGACCTGCCCGCCGGCTATACTTTCCACGGCCTTGATTTCCCCGCTGCTTATAAAGGCAACGGTGTCGCACAGCTGCTGCACTTCGCTCAATATGTGTGAGGATATGAATACTGCTGTATTGGCAACTTTCGATGCCTTTTTTACGATTTCTCTGAAGTCCAGTATTCCTGTCGGGTCCAACCCGTTGGTTGGCTCGTCCAATATCAACAGCTTCGGCTTTGCTATCAAAGCAGCAGCAAGGCCCAGCCTCTGTTTCATACCGAGAGAATATTTCCTGACCTTGTCGTTTATTCTGTTTTGTAAATTCACAATCTCCACTACTTCGTCTACACTTTTTCTGTCCAGCCCTCTTATATCTGCAACCATATTCAGATTTTGGCGGCCTGTGAGATAAGCATACATCTCAGGGTTCTCCACCACAGCTCCTACCTGGGCTAGCGCCAATTTCGTGTTTTTAGCCACATCATGCCCACATATGGTTATACTTCCTTTGTTCGGCTTTATCAAACCCACCATCATTCTTATAGTGGTTGTTTTCCCGGCTCCATTTGGCCCTAAAAATCCAAAGATCTCCCCCTCTTTCACAGAGAAGCTTATTCCTTTTATTATATCTCTTCTCCCAAGCTTCTTATGAACTTCATTAACCTCAAGCACATTCATTCCCTTCACCCCTCGTATTTAATTTCACAGCACCTTTCCAGTATAACATATAGCTTCCATAAATAACCTTAAGACTTTCTTAAAAATTTCTTACATCTGTATAGAACGTAAAGAAATCTTTACGATGAATAGTCCCAGAATATACAATCTTCACGGATTTATGGGACTGCTCAATGAATTTTGATTTTCACTTTCTATGTAGTTTTGAACTCTGAAATTATTTTTGTAACACCTTTTTAAATGGTGCATATAATAATCCTATAGACAGCATAACCTGTCTGCTACTTTCATCTCTTTGAGATTCTCTTCTCCCATCTTATTGGGTTCCGGCTTCTGAGTAAAACTTATTCATATTCTCAAACTGCTTTTTCCGAAAGTTTATCCTTCATTCTTAAATAAGCTTCAGAAGCAGGAACCCTGATTTTAGATATCCTGACCTGACCTGGAATTTGAATTCTGACGGCGGCCGGTTTAAATTTCCGGTTCTCCCTTGATTTTAAATCAGGTTCATATAGAGGATATCAATATAAAACAGACTACCCGATAGTCTCAGGTAGCCTGTTATTTTTTTATTATATTGCCTGACCCAGCAATTCTTTTATATCATTATATATATACGGCGAAGATATCCCTCCATAGTATCTTGCAATACCGTCTATTATGACATAAGGCGGTTCAAAATCCTCCTCTGTCAGTGTTCTCACCTGATCAAAGTCCAGGACGTTTATCCTTCTGAGGTCAAAGAAGCTTAACTCTATGCTGTCTTTTACGTCACTGCCATCAAGAAGTACTTTTAAATCCTCAAAGAGCATCCCGGTGGTTTTAGACGCGGGAGATCCCGAGCCACAGCTGCAGCCCCCGGAGGTTCCCGTAGTTCCTTTCGCTATTGTTATGCCTGCAGTCGTATGTGCACAGCTGCCCCCGCACTTCTTTTTATCCTCAAGGACTTCGTCCCAATTGCCATATATATCAACCTTTATCTTATCTATGATTCTCACCTTCCTTGGGTTTAGTTATTACCCGGAAAATCTGCACAAACATCCTGCCGGTTTAAGAGTAAAGTTTCAGAATCATTATTCTGCAAAGCAGAAACCATGGTCTGATAATCATGCAAATTCCTCAATTAATTATAATATTTTGCAGCGAAAATTGCTATAGTTACTCTTTGGCAGGATAGCCGGGATTCACGGCATATTTTAGTCTAAACAGCCTTGGTATTGACACCCTTCGGCTACACTTATATACTTCACAGCCATATAATGCTATAATTGTATTTATATATGTGAACTATGCTATCATGACTTTCATATTGGGGGGGTAGATATCTAAATGGAGAAAGACTTTAACCGTGCAGGAGGAGGATTCTTTAAAAACAGAAATTCTCAAATTCGTTCAGGGTGGAAAATAGCTGGGGCGTTTTCTTCTTTCTTTCTAGTTACAAATATAGCTGCTCTGCTTGTAATCTTGGCATATATTATATATGAGTCTGCTTCAAACAAGATTCCTTTGGACCAATTAACTGCGTTTCTTACAAACTTGGATACTGAGGCATCTGACATCAGTACAGGCCTCGGTCTTTCAATGAACCTGCTGCAGTGCCTGTGTATGATCTTTGTTGTTGTACTGTTCTGGAGGGTATTTCAGAAGAGGCCCATCAGAGACATAGGTATGATAAGCATAAGAACCGGTTCTAAGGATTTACTTATTGGTTTGATCTTCGGAGCCGTTTCTCTCAGCCTTGTTTTTGTAATATTACTGGCTGTAGGAAGCATCGACCTTGTCAACCCTCTGTCAAACCCTCACCTTAACCTATCCATGCTGACAGGATTAGTCCTGTTTATCTTTGTTGGTATTGACGAGGAGATGTTTTCAAGAGGCTACTGCATAACGGTACTCAAACAGACCGGTAATAAATATGTCATATTTATCGTATCTGCCGTTGTATTTGCACTTATGCATTCCTTCAATCCGGGTATGAACGCTTTCAGTTATGTAAACTTGTTCCTTTTCGGTCTCCTGACCGCTTATATGGCCATAAAATCCGGAAACCTTTGGCTGTCCATAGGCTACCACATAACCTGGAATTACTTTGAGGGTAATGTTTTTGGATTTCTTGTCAGCGGCCAGACAACAAATTCAGCATACAATCTAAAAGTAAATGGCTATAACCTGATCAACGGCGGTGCCTTCGGGCCTGAGGGCGGAATCGTTGTTACTCTAGTGCTTGGGCTGAGTTTCCTCTTCCTCTGGAAAGTGTACAAACCATCCTGTAAGGCTGGACCTCCAAAATTCAATGCTGACGACATAATTGCCCATTACAGGCCTACTCAAGAGTAGCAATTTCTTTATAACCGAATTATATCTGTCAAAGGAGTTGATAAGATGCTTTTAGTAAACAACCTAAGTAAGAGGTATTCAAAGGAATATGCCGTCAACAATGTGAGCTTTCAAGTAAATGAAGGCGAGATTGCCATTCTTTTAGGCCCTAATGGCGCAGGAAAAAGTACAACTCTCAAGTCCATCACCGGGCTGCTGAGATACGACGGGTATATTGAAATATGCGGTCATCAAAACAAGAGCATTGAGGCAAAAAAACTCTTTGCCTATGTACCGGAAGTACCCGCCATGTTTGATTTATTGACAGTTTATGAGCACATAGAATATATAGCTGCAGCCTATGGGATTAAAGACTACAAGGAAAAAGCGGAGGAATTGCTGGAGAGATTCGATCTTACGGATAAACGGGATAAGCTCGGAAAAGAGCTGTCAAAAGGTATGATGCAGAAGGTGAGCATCTGTTGCGCCTTGATAACTCAACCAAAGGTGATACTCTTTGACGAGCCTCTGGTAGGCTTGGACCCCAAGGCTATCAAGGAACTGAAGAAAGCCTTTATAGAACTCCGAGAAAAAGGTTCGGTTATTTTAATAAGCACTCACATAATTGACAGTGTTGATGAAATATGGGACAAGGTGCTCATTATGAAAAACGGAAGTATTATTCTGTCCGGAACAAAAGACGAGCTTATGAGCAGGAAGGAGACCCTTGAGGAAATATTCTTTGATGTAACGGAGGGTTCAGTATGAAGTCCCTGTTTTACATCCTGAGAAAATCCATAAAAAACGGCCTCCTTGAACTTAAGCGGAAGCCTGCCAGGTTGATTGCCTATACTATATTTATCTTACTGATTTCAATGAGCATGTTCATTAATAGCAGTAATAAAAGTGGAAACAGTGTCCTGGATCCGGGGTTGTATAAAACTATCGCAGCCTTTGTCATCCTGCTCTTTACGGCACCGGACCTCTATTCTTCAATAAACAACGGAGCCACCTTTTTCAGGGGAGCAGACATTAACTTTGTGTTTACCTCTCCCACCAGTCCGCAGAAAATTTTAATATATGGTTTTGTGAAACAGATGTACACCTCCTTCATAGCGGTGGTTTTTATCCTCTTCCAGGGGCCTAACTTGTACCGTTTCAGCAATATCAAGCCATATGGAATAATAGTAATTGTCTTAGGCCTTTTTATCATGCTTTTTTTCAATTCGATACTAAAGATACTGCTGTATTCAATAGGCTCCAAAAGCGAAAAAAGTAAGATAATGCTGCGGAATATTTTCAAACTTCTGGGGGCAGCGCTGGTTGCAGCCTACTTCATAGAATTATACATTGAAGGTTCGCCGGGCAAGGCTGTTTCGTCATTGATGAACAGCAGTATTATTCCCTATATTCCCGTGTATGGCTGGGTAAGGGAGATTGTGATGGCGTCGATGTACGGAATAAACTCCATATTTTTCGTTTATATAGTCCTTACTGCCGCTGCAGGCTTTCTTTGCAGCTATATAGTTTTTTCTATGAACCTTGACTACTATGAGGACGTATTGGCTTCGACAGAACTGAGAGAAACGGCTATTGCTGCCACAAGACGCGGAGAAAAGGTAATAATTCAACCACGAAGGAAGGCCAGGGTAAGAAAAGTCGAATATATTAAAAAGGGACAGTTTGCCTCTGCAATCTTCTGGCGGCAGATGCTGGAATATAAAAAGACCGGTTTCGGTCTGATAAATACTGGTTCTGTTTTCTACGCAGTTATAGCAATCTCTGCGGGACTGTTCAGTCCGGTAAAGGATCTGTCATTAATTTTGGGGGGAATGATATATCTTCAATTGATTTTTACCTTTGCGGGCAAGTGGCAGAAGGATTTATCCAATCCTTATATATACATGCTTCCGGATCATTCCTTCAAAAAAGTTATTTATTCAACAGCAGTGGATAACCTGAAAAATCTCATTGACGGAGGCTTAGTATTCGTGATAACAGGAATATTATTTAAGAGCAGCCTTCTTCTGATCCTTTTAAATATCATAGCCTTTGTCTCTATCGGAGCACTTTTCATCTACGGCGGAGTACTTACCAGAAGAGTACTTGGTACCAGCAATAATATAGTGTTTACCTCACTCATGAGGCTTGGAGTTCTTGTTATCATAGTCCTTCCGGGAATAATAGTATTTGCAGTACTGTATTCCTTATTCAACTCCTTTGCCGGCGCAATCACAGCTTATATTGTTTTCATCGTATATAATCTTCTATTCAGCGGCCTGATAATACTTCTCGGAAAAGGTGTATTTGAGAATATCGAATTGTAATCAACAGCTATGTGCACATGTTAGGCAACTAAATACATCAGCAAAATAAATTTCTTCTCTAGGAATTAAGCCGGCAGAGTATGCCTTTCAGGCAGCTCCACCGGCTTAATTTTTGAAGGACTTCAGTTATCTTTGTCAATCTTGCTCCTTAATG
>JAUZPH010000660.1 GCA_030706065.1 Bacillota bacterium
GGTTCTATGCTAATGGAAAAGGCAAAAGAGGTGGCGAAATCACGAAATTATAATGGGATATATACACGTGCTCAGGATAATAATCTGGGAGCGTGCCTGTTCTACTTGAAAAATGACTTTGTTATTGGTGGAATTGATACGCAGGTGTATAAGGGTACTTCACAAGAGGGAAAAATAGATATTCTCTTTTATATGGAAGGGAAATAAAAATTGCAAATTCAGGTCTTCTGCTTAGCAGGTTATTGAGTTAGAATATAACCATATCCTAACAGGAACATACCATCCATATTGAGATATTGGTGAAATTAGTTAAGAAATAAATGAAATGTCGTGTAGAAATTGCCCGCGGGATAATCCACTATCCAAAGGGTTTATTTCTTGATGAGCCCACAACTGGGCTTGACCCACAAAGAAGTTCAAATGATGCCGATGCAATATGGGGTTAAGTAAAGACTTCTAATAAAACAAGCAGACTTTCCTGATGAGAGAAAGTCTGTTTGTGCATTGACTTTTAATTTACTTAATGATATTAACTGTATTCTCTTTTCTTGGAGCAGGGGACGGTTGCTGAATGCCTTTATAACCAAAAGCTCCGGAACCAACAGGGATGTAGCCCTCCGGAATGCCTAATTCTTTCTTAAGAGCCTCGCCTGTCTCTGAGGTAAGTACAAGATTCAAGGCATGAATCCAACAGGAGCCAATATCTAAAGATTCTGCGGCAAGGAACATATATCCTAATGCCAGGCTGCCGTCATTTTGAGGTGCTATTGCTTTCGCATCAGCAGATACAATGATAAAGGTAGGGGCATTGTAGAAAATTGTGAAATTTTCTGCTTTAGCACGATCCTCAAAGTTTTTTATACCGGACTTCAGAAATGCAGCCCTGCATACTTCGTTGATCTTTTGCAGTAATTCTTTGTTTTGTACCACAGTGAAATGCCATGGCTGCTGATTCATTGCACTGGGTGCAAATTTGCCTGCTTCAAGGATGGCTTGCAATTCTTCATCCTTTATTTGTTCCTCTTTAAATCTTCTTATACTTCTTCTGCTTAATATGGTTTTTAGTGTTTCATTCATTCTTTTAGCACTCCTTCTATAAAAATACTTTTTAGTATTCCTATTATTAATACCATAAGTCTTTTTTATTACTTTGAAGTAATTAGTAGCTTACAATATGTAAGTATAATAACTCAATTTATTTACTAAAGTCAAGTAAGTGTGATAAAATATTTATGAGGTGATATACAATGTCAAATTGTCAGCTTTGTCCAAAGTATGAAAAAGCCTTTGAACTGCTTGGAAAACGGTGGATAGGATTAATTATAAAAGCGCTCATGAACGGCCCCAAAAGATTTTCGGATGTTTCCAGCATTATTCCCCAATTGAGTGACCGGGTACTGGCGGAAAGATTTAAGGAACTGGAGACAGAGGGAATTATTGAACGAAAGGTTTATCCTGAAACCCCTGTACGCATTGAGTATCAGCTCTCAGAAAAGGGAGTTGCGTTAAAGCGGGTTCTTGAAGAAGTGCAAAAGTGGGCAGATACGTGGATAAATATTGAAGAAAAAGAGCTTCAGAAGTAAAGAAATATAACTCCATACCACAGGTGTGAATTTGTGGATAGAAGCGTAATATTTTTGTTTTTACTTTACCTATCAAATTATGTAACTTATTATTTAAGGCTGACAAGGGTTATGATTACCATTGTCAGCTTTTAACATTCATTTGCCATTTTTGAAGAATTCCCATTATTACTTTGAGGAATGCTGAACTGTACCCTAAATGATGGCGGTTTTCTTTGTAAGAATTTATGCTGAAATGATATGTGAAACTTTATTTGGTAACTATTCTTTTGAACACCACTATTTTTCTGATACAATAAAGAAAAACATATAAGTGAGGATGAATCATGGCCAAACATAATGTCTATAAAATGAGTGCAGCAAGTGTTTATCCACTTTTAGTTGCAAAGGCGGAGAAAAAAGGACGTACGAAAACAGAAGTTGATGAAATCATCCGCTGGTTGACAGGATACAGCTAGGAAGAGCTTAAAGTGCAGCTGGAAAAGCAGACAGACTATGAGACCTTCTTTGCAGAAGCTCCCCAATTGAATCCTTCGAGGTCTTTGATCAAAGGTGTGATCTGAGATGGATAGAAGACATCGAAGAACCAACTATGCGGGAAATTCGCTATTTGGATAAGTTGATCGATGAGTTAGCAAAAGGAAAAGCCATGGAGAAGATCTTGCGGAAATAATAATTA
>JAUZPH010000661.1 GCA_030706065.1 Bacillota bacterium
CGAGCTTTCTTTTTAGTTCACTTTTCAAAGCAGCATCAGCAAAATGCTCTGCGGTTTTTCTTCTAAAATAGTTCACAGGCCACTCCTCCCAAGTAATTTAAGTCATACTTCCACCATAAGCATACTTTCCCCCAGCTGTATATAAATTATGTGTTTTGTACAGATGCGGAAATTTAACCTTTAGTATTCGCCTTCGAAAATATCGAATCTTCACTGATATTATCAGGATGTAAAATTTCAACGAATTAGAATTCAATTTAGAGGAAATTTTACATCCCGGACAAGTTAAAAATAAATTTCCGAATCTATAATACTTGTTCTTGGAGTGATACTATGAAAACTTACAATTTTAATAAAGAAGCGCCAGTAGGTTTCTTTGATTCAGGGGTAGGCGGCTTGAGTGTGCTTCAAGAAGCCGTCAAACTTCTTCCTGAAGAGAACTTCATATACTATGGAGATTCAAAAAATGCGCCTTATGGCACCAAGCCAATTGAGGAGATAAAAAGGCTGTCTTTTGCCGCTGCGGACTTCCTGCTGAGCAGGGGCGTCAAAGCCCTTGTGGTAGCGTGTAACACTGCTACCAGCGCATCCATTGAGGAGCTAAGGGACACATATTCCAATATACCGATAATCGGAATAGAGCCTGCATTAAAGCCCGCAGTAGAACTGAAGCTGCCCGGGAAAATCATAATAATGGCAACTCCGGTGACTTTGGCAGAAAAAAAATTCTATGACCTGATAAAGTCCTATGCCGAAAACTCGGTTATCCAGCCACTACCCTGTCCGGGCCTGGCTGAACTTATAGAAGACGGAAAGTTAACCGGAGAGGAGATAAGTTACTTCCTCCGAAATATACTGGAGCCTTTCATGGTCAGTCCCATAGCATCAATAGTACTTGGCTGCACCCACTATCCCTTTATAAAAGGCGAACTTTCCAGAATAATCGGTGCCGATATACCAATAATTGACGGCAGTGCCGGAACCGCAAGAGAACTCAGACGGCAGCTTTCCCTTAAAGATCTGTTAAGCGACAGAACAATTAAAGGAAATATTCATATATTCAACTCTCTGGAGGGTGAAGAAATAATAAAGTTTAGTTACACATTGTTAAATCAATAACAATGTGTAACTCTTTTTTTATATCATTTTACTGATGATAAGCTTTACATTAAAAGTTTCAAATTTTCACCTCTGCTGTTATATTGATGTTATTGCCAAAACCCTCATTAACCCAGGCACTTTCAGTCTTGAATCTCATCTGTTTCACTCCACAATTGCCATCTGTATCAAAACAGTTTTCTTGTATTAATTTTTCTTCAAAAAAGTTTGTTAAATAGTTGACAATCTCTCAGGAAATTGTTATATTATATTTAGAAGATAAATTGTAAGAAAATTATATTTTTGAAAAGGAGTGTTGTAATATGGAAGCTATAAGAGTTACTGATATAATAGGAACAAATTTCGGATTAGAGGATGCAATACTGCTTAGAGACTATGTTGAAAAGGATCTGGATGATGAATTAATTCTTGACTTTACAGGGATTTATCGTATCCCAACCACATTCTTATGCTGCATGCTGACGGATTTAATCAATAAGAATGGCAGAGACTATGTTGCATCGCATATTCACATAAGGAACCTGTCAAATATAGCAGACTATAGAAGAGTACTATTGGGCACTGCCTTCATGGATGATTCTTCATTAACGTCCAAGGTTAACTGATATAAACTCAAGGGAACGGGAACTTATTTAATATGATAAATTCACATAATAACAAAAACCCTTAGGAATTAGTCCTTAAGGGTTTTCTTTTTTATGCCCAAATAAAGAATAATTTGATTTTTTTACTTATATTAAGGATAATATAGGTATAAATCCTTAATATAAATTATTTGAGCTATTATTTTTTATGGAGGTAGCGGTTATTATGGAATATTCCCTTAAGAATATTGAAGAGTTATTGGCTTCAATAAAAGAAATTGACGAAATAAAAGTGTCGGATATACCCTGTATAGATTTATATATGGACCAGGTTACAACCCTCTTTGACGACAGGCTTTCCAAGCAGAAGAGAAATGAAGGGGATGTGGTACTAACAAAAACCATGATCAACAACTATGCAAAGGCAAAGATATTTCCTCCAATAAAGAATAAAAAGTATAACAAGCAGCAGATTATCCTGCTGGTACTTATATACAATTTAAAGCAGACTCTTTCACTGGAGGATATAAAAGCTCTTTTCGACCCTATCTTAAACA
>JAUZPH010000662.1 GCA_030706065.1 Bacillota bacterium
TCAACAACAACCGTAATATCCTTCTTCATGTTATAGATAACAGCGATACAAATCATAATCAATAGAACCAACATGAAGGTAGACTTGGGACCAATGGAAAAAAACTTCTTCAAGCTATTTTTCATCTTTTCCATCCTTTTTACCTCCCTTTATTGCAGAAGCATATTAACTCACAGATAAATTTCCTGCTTCTGCCTGCATTTCGACTGTTTTCGGATATTCACCCGGAATATCCGTCAATGCACCCTGTGCATAAGAATATAAATGAATAATATGATTCCTAAACCCTATTAAACAGTCTATTTTACAGTGGGATGGTTTCAATCCTGCCCGTTAGGCTTGTTCTACATTAAATTATATGCCATAGTTTCCATTTTTAAACATACAAGATAAAATAAATCTCCGTCATTTAAGGATAAAATAGCTCCTTTACATTTTACACTATGATTATAAATTTAGCAAGTCCCCCACATTCTGGACAGTATATTTACACATTTCCTCAACTGTAAGCCCCTTTATGTCTGCCATTACTTCCAGTATGTGAACTATATAATCTGAACGGTTCCTCTTTCCCCTGAAAGGTACTGGAGCCATATAAGGGCAGTCTGTTTCCACCAGTAACCTGTTCAGAGGTACATCCTTTACAACTTCCACAATCTTTTTTGCGTTTTTGAAGGTAACTACTCCGGTAACACCTATGTAATAACCTGCCTTCAGGCATTCCCTTGCAAATTCCGTGCTTCCGGAAAAACAGTGCACAACACCTCTGACCGCCGGAAACTCTCTTATGATATTCAAGGTATCCTCGTGGGCATCCCTGTCATGGATCACTACCGGCAGAGAAAGCTCCTCTGCCAGCTTCATCTGCTTTCTAAATGCCTCCCTCTGTACTTCTCTCGAAGGATTTTCTTCATAGTAATAATCAAGTCCTATTTCACCGATGGCCTTCACTTTATTGGAGCGGGCCATATTACTTATCTCCTTAAGCATTCCATCATTCACGCTGTCCGCATACTCCGGATGAATGCCGACGGCGGCATAGAACATCGCCTTCTCCTCTGCGAGTTTTAAGGACATCCTGGCTCCTTCTATAGAGGAACCGCAGTTTAAAACACCGATTACACCGACCTCTGCTATCTCCCTTATTACCTGTTCCCTGTCCTCATTAAAGGCCTCGTCATCATAATGGGCATGGGAATCAAATATATCAAGCTTCACAATATCACCTCTGAACTATATTTTGCCAAAATTGATTCATAGTAAGTATTATACCCAATTATACCATTTAGGCAATAGAAAGAATTTTTCAGGCAAATATCTCTGACAGCTTCTTTATTCCTTCTATCTCTCCCTGATATAATATATACTTATATTAGAACTTCTTACAGCAAGTTCATCACCAGTAAAATGATGGAGGGATATTGAAATGAAGAAAAAATTTAAAATGGTATTTCTTATAGCCTGCTTGTTTACGCTTGCCGGAATACTCACAGGCTGCATACCCGGTGACGGTACCTATTCCGCCAGCCGCCCGGCAGGCTTTTTCTGGGGTATCTGGCACGGTTGGATGGCTCCGGTCTCTTTAATTTTTTCATTATTTAATCATAAAATTCGGATATATGAGACCTTTAATACCGGATGGTGGTATGATTTCGGTTTTTATATAGCCGTCATCAGCCAGTTCGGAGGACTTTCCATGAGCAGAAAAAAGAAGGACTCGAAGTAAACCCAGTAGTATATTTCCCTTAAAAGAAATTGCTGCACAATCTACATATCAAGTATATTTAAAACCATTTTAGGTACACTATAATCAGGTAATATTCTTATACCTACGATTTTTTTTATCTTTAGGAGGTTTTTACAATGGAAGGTACAGTAAAATGGTTTAATGCTCAGAAGGGTTTTGGTTTCATCACCACGGAAGATGGTAAGGATGTGTTTGTTCATTATTCAAGTATAGTAAGTGAAGGCTTCAAGTCACTTCAAGAGGGTGAGCGTGTTAGATTTGATCTTACAGAAGGTCAAAAGGGAGAGCAGGCTACAAACGTATCCAAGGCTTGATAAGCAAACCTCGTAATATAAAAAGGGTATTGGTATTGGCCAGTATCCTTTTAGTTTTTTAATTAGTATTGATTTTATATTGTCGATGTGTTAAATTTTCCTTGTGGGTGGCATCGTAAGAGCTGCACCAAATTATTTATGTGATTTTTTATGCTTATATCCTTGGAACGTTAA
>JAUZPH010000663.1 GCA_030706065.1 Bacillota bacterium
TGATATCAACAGGATTGACAAGGCTCAGGCAGAAGATTATGCAAAGAGAAGCAAAAGGGATATCAAAGAAGTAGAAAGAAATCTAAATAACATACTGACAAAATAAAATACCAATAAGCTGTATCTTTGAAGAAGGGTACAGCTTTAATTGTAATTGGAGTTGTTTCACAGCTTCCTAAATAGAAAAACGATTGAATCTTAACCTGAATAGAGATATGATATCAAGGGAAGCCATAATTGAATAAAGGTCGGAATTTTGTACAAAGACCATCTAAATGATTTAACTCAAAAATAGCTGTGGAAAACATTAATTTTAACATTTAAATATATGGCAAGACATACTTCAATACAGGGGGAAGAAGATGAGAAAAGGTATTGCTGCATCAAAAGGTTATGCAATCGGGAAAGTTTTTTTAAAGGAACAGGATGTAATCGTAATTGCCCATAGTAACTGTATCGATGTTATTGAAGAAAAGAAGAGGCTCAAAAGAGCTGTTGAGGAAGCAAGGAATCAGCTTATTCATCTAAGGGATAAAACCGGTGAGTCCATAGGCAAGGAAGAATCAGTTGTTTTCGAAAGCCATCTTATACTGCTTGATGATCCGGAGTTTATTGGAGCGGCATCTGCAGCGGTTGAAAGAGATAATACAAGCGCAGAAGCAGCAGTTAAGTCCATAGTAGATATGTATCTGGCTATTTTCTCTGATATGGAAGACGAGTATATCAAGGAAAGGGCGGCAGATATAAAAGATGTAGGAAACAGGCTGCTCAGAAATCTGATGGGACGCTGCTCAACTGAGTTTCCGGACCTTCCGGAGAATACCGTCGTAGTGGCACATGACCTTGTTCCCTCTGATACAGCTCAACTGGATAGAAGAAAAGTTATAGCCTTTCTTACAGATATTGGCGGACGTACGTCCCACAGTGCCATAATAGCAAGAATGTTGGAAATACCTGCAGTGGTCGGGCTCCAGGATATCACCTCCAGGGTTAAGAACGGGGATACTGTTATAGTTGACGGAGCGGAAGGTGTGGTAATAATAAACCCCCAGGAGGATACTCTGAAATTATACGAGGATAAGAGGGTACAACTGGAGATAGAGAACGACAAATTGAAGGGACTGATAGATAAGAAGGCGGTAACAAGGGCCGGCAGAAATATCGCAGTTGCAGGGAACATAGGGTCCGTAGAGGATGTACATAAGGTTATTGAAAATGGGGGAGAGGGAGTAGGTTTATTCAGAACGGAGTTTCTCTATATGGATAGAGAAGAACTGCCCACGGAGGAAGAACAGTTTCTGGCCTATAAATACGTTGCAGAAAAGCTCGAAGGCAGGCCGCTGATTATAAGGACACTGGATATAGGTGGAGACAAACGGCTGCCATATTTGCCGATGCCTGAGGAAATAAATCCTTTTCTTGGGTATAGAGCTATAAGATTATGCCTTGACAGGCAGGATGTCTTCAAAACCCAGTTGAGAGCCATACTTAGGGCGTCGGTTTTTGGAAAAGTTAAAATCATGTTTCCAATGATAAGCGCACTTAAGGAGCTTATTAAAGCAAAGGAAGTTCTTTGGCGCTGTATGGAGGAATTGAAGACTGAGGAGAAGCCCTTCAATGAAGCTGTGGAGACAGGAATCATGATAGAAGTGCCTTCGGCGGCTATAATGGCAGATGAACTGGCAGGATACGTGGATTTTTTCAGCATCGGTACCAATGACCTTGTACAGTACACCTTGGCTGCTGACAGGATGAATGAAAAGATAGCCTATCTTTATGACCCAATGCATCCGGCGGTACTCAGATTGATAAAGATGACAATAGATGCCGCTCATAGGGAAGGGAAATGGTGTGGTATGTGTGGTGAAATGGCAGGGGACGAGGAAGCAATTCCAACTTTGATGGAATACGGACTTGATGAATTTTCTGTGAGTGCACCATACATACTTAGAGTCAAACAGAAAATCATCAACAGTTGATTGAAAATCTTAAGGAGGAATATTATGAAGAAACTATACTGGATATTATGTGGAATTTATGTGATCATTTCTCTTTATATAGGAAAGCTTATATTTGAAATACGGAAAAGGAAGATGACGGGTGAGCAGATAGATAACTATGCCTTTAACTATGTAACACGGTGGGCAAGGAAGATAATCAAGATGACGGGATCCACTGTAAAGATAGAGGGCCTTGAAAATGTTCCTGAA
>JAUZPH010000664.1 GCA_030706065.1 Bacillota bacterium
GAGGAAAAAGGTTGTGAATACATAAGTCACCAGAATAACCAATGTATAAAAGACTTTATGATTTGCCTTTAATATCTTTCCCACCATGATGTTTTACCTCCCTTCTAAAGATGTGGAAATTTAAACCTTTAGTATTCGCCTGAGAAAATATCGAATCTTCACCGATTTTTCCGGATGTAAAATTTCATCACATTATTCAGCAATAAAATACCGTGGCTTTAACGGTTTTTATTGCTGGCTATTTCAAAGAAATTTTACATCCAAGGCGATAAATTAAAATATAAATTTCCGCAGCTATATAAACAACCTTATTTTGTGCTGTTAATAGAAAAAAATTCACAAATCGCTTTTGAACAAATAAAAAGCAAAGGGCAAAAACCCTTTGCTTTCTGAATCTGTCTATATTTCTTGATACGCAGCTATACAACCTTTTTATATTTTTTCTTTTTACTGTTGAATACATAATCATCTATAATATCATGAATAATAACTATACCACAGAGTTTATCCTCATAATCCGTTACCGGCAGCGAAATTAAATCGTATTTCATAGCTAATTCTACAGTGCTCTCAATATCGTCACTTACACTTACTTTTATAAAACTGCTGTTCATAATATCCCTGATGAGCATATCCGGCAGGGCTATTATCAAATCCCTCAGAGTCAGAACTCCATTGAGCCTGTTTTCCTCATCGGTTATATAGATATAATGTGCGATTTCATCATCAGGCTTTAACGCCCTAAGCAGATCTATTGTTTCTCCAACTGAGATGTTCAGATTAAAAGAGATATAATCAGGATTCATAATACTGCCCACAGTCTCATCTTCATAACCCATCAATTCCCTGACCTCGTCAGCATCGTCCTTCTCAAGGTTCATCAGGAGCTTTTCCGCTGTTTCCGCATCCACCTCTTCAAGCATGTCTGCTATCTCGTCATTGGGCATCGCTTCAAGAACCTCTGCAACCTTGGACTCACTGACTGTCTGAAGAATATCCGCCTGAATTTCCGGTTCAATCTCCTCCAGAGTGTCCGCTGCAAGATTTTCATCCAGGCTTTCGAATATTTTAGTTCTGTATTCCGAGTCCATAGATTCAAGAATATCAGCCAAATCTGCCGGATGAAGCTTGGAAAGTTTCTTGTATGGCACGGATATTTTCAGGTTGTCATTTACCATTTCAATGGATTCAACATCATCCCACATTATTATTGTATCAGATGGGGACTTTCTGAAAATACCGAAAAAGGCTTTTAAGGCTCCTTCCATCCGGAATCTTCTGCCCAGAGCCAGAGTACCGGAATCAACGGCTACAACCCTGAGTTCACCGGCTATCTCAGCCATTTTGAGATCATTAACTCTTACAACTTTTTTTCCGTTCACATCAACAATTTGTTTGTTCAAGAGATTTTTAGACAGAAGATAGGAGTAGGTTCTCGGTATTATCTCCTTAACTCCCTTAACCTTGATGGAAACTCGTCCTTTTCCATCCTCAAAGAATTGAATACTCCTGAACTCATAATTAAAGACTTCTCCATCCTTCTTAATCTGATAGCCGATGACTCTTGGATATCCCTCCTCGGTGGTAACATAAATATCCGAGAGCTTGCCTACATTATCCTCGAACTCATCATAGAGCTTATTATGAAGGATTGAGCTGATAAATACACTGGTTAATTTCTTCATAAATGTCCCTCCCTCTGCATCAAGAGGAATACCTACGAACCAGCTTTGTTAGCAAGGCGGCCTGGGATGTCCCTGCATAAATCAGGTCAAATTTATACATCCTCACCCCGGCGGGGCAGCAACTGGCAGCCTGGCCAGACTAATTCCCCTGAGCGTAGAGATTCCTCATAATGCCATATTTTTTTATAGCCTAAATTATGACCTTGAGGGCCAGCCTCCATTAAAAACACACCACCTTTAAGAAAACATAAAAGTAACCCAAGGGGTTCGATAATATAAGTTGCAAACCGACTTCCTCCATTGGGGTTTCATTATATTTATAATTATATTACATGACAGGGAAATTGCAAACAAATTTTAGAGTTATCAACGATATTTTATTGAATTTTATTGAATTTCTTTGTTTATCTCCAATAAATCTCCGATACTGTTTATTACACTGGTATTTCTCTTGATTATAAACAATATCGTTACCAATTTTCAATTTTTCATTATCAATCAAATCTGCCACTACA
>JAUZPH010000665.1 GCA_030706065.1 Bacillota bacterium
CTTGCAACATTTGTTTTTGTTTCATATGTTTTATAATCTGCAGTATGTGGTGCTCCATCCAGCAGGATGAACTTTACATCGGGATATTTTGTTTGTGCATCGTAAACAGGAACTTCAAAAAGATAACCCGGTGTAACTACAACCTTGGCTCCACCTGTAACGGCAAGGTCAATTGCAGCAAGGTAACCGGCATCAGAAGCTTCTTCCGGCTTATAGTATTTGTCTTTGATGTTATTTGCTTTTGCAAATTTTTCTACGCCTTCCCACGCTCCCTGATTAAAGGACTTGTCGTCAATGTTTCCCTTATCGGTTATCAGTGCTATTTCGAAGCCTTTACTACTGCTTCCGCTGCTGCTATTACTTCCACTATCGCTGGTAGTGGTGCTGGCGCTTTTTGAGGCGCAGCCTGCAAGCATTCCAGCAGCAAGCAAAGCTGATAATACGACTCCTAGAACTTTTTTCATATATTTTCCCCCTTTATGCATTTTAACCACCTTTGTGGACAACTTGATTATATCATACTTAATGTAACTTTTAAATTAATATTACATATAATGAATTAAATTCTTCACATATTTTTATTTTTCTTCATTATTTGCTTTATATCATTATTGTTGCTGTGATTCAGAAAATTTTAAGGATTTAAATTTATCGGCTGGAGCAGTACTTGCGAACTTGTTGTACATGCTGTTTTGTGGGATAAATATATGTGTTATCACCGGAATAGCGCTCTGTCACAACCGGTGGTATATATAGGTCGTAGTAGACAAGCCTTCGAATATCCGGAATTTCTATGCTGATTTCAACAGACAAATTTCAAATCACATACCCTAAGACTGTCATTAATGATGATCTTAGCTATAGATGCTGAATTTAATTTACGGTGGCAAACCGGTGGCAAAAAACAAAAACACCAGGTACGAAACCTAGTGTTTTCAATGGCACGAGCAAATCTGTAAGCCGAGTTCTGTATTTGACAATCATCTATCTAGGCCCGCTGTTACCAGACGGGCTCAAGCGATACACCCGGAGACGGGACGGGCTATCCCATATGTCTCCCTATTCGATCTTGCTCCAGATGGGGTTTACATAGCCGCAAAGTCGCCAATGCGCTGGTGAGCTCTTACCTCGCCTTTCCACCCTTACCTGAACAGTAACTGCTCAGGCGGTATATCTCTGTTGCACTTTCCTTAGAGTCGCCTCCACTGGGAGTTACCCAGCACCCTGCCCTATGGAGCTCGGACTTTCCTCTCCCCGGCATTACCGGGCAGCGATTGTCTGACTTACTCGCAAGAAATATATTATCACAGAAGTCCGGTATACGCAATTAGTATTTGGAGGAAAACCGATATTTATTTTCCCTGTTTTCCTATTTCACTTTATTTCCCCGGAAAACTAATATATTTTATATGGATCAAAATTCTTCTCTGATACTAATATATTAAGCTCCAGCCCTCTTTCCTTCAGCAGCTTTTCAAAGACAAGGGCAAAGTTCTTCATAGCCGGCCATTCGGTTCCAAAGTGGCCTGCATCTATCACAGCAATCCCTTCCTCATATAGATCGCTGACATAATGGTAGGTTGTATCTCCGCTTATTATACAGTCCGCTCCAAGGTTCTTTGCCTTATCAAAATAATCCTGGCCGCTGCCGTTTATAACGGCAAGCTTTTTTACCTTCCGCTCTCTTTCTCCAATATATCTTAAGTAGCCCAGGTTTAGTGAACTTTTAACTCTACTGCTGAGCTCTGCAAGAGTCATCTCATCCTTCAACTCAATGAGCCTTCCAATACCGTCCTTTTTATCTTCTCTACCGTTGCTGCTTCTTTCTATTATACTGCCATTACCAAACCCGAGAACATTAACTATTATGTCATTTAAACCGCCTTCTGCGACATCCAGGTTTGTGTGCATTGCATATAAGTTAAGATTATTCTGTATGACTTTCCTTATCTTTGCCCCTATCAAAGTATCTTCCGTAATGCTTGACGGTTTTCGAAAAAGGAGTGGATGGTGGCTGATGATAAGCTGGCAGCCTTTATCTACAGCCTCCAATATAACTTCCATAGTACAATCCAAAGAAACCAGTACTGAATTTATTACTGATTTTCTCTCCCCTATCATGAGTCCTACGTTATCGTAGTCTTCTTTGAGTGCCTTCGGAGCAAAGTCCTCCAATAATTCTATGATTTCGGA
>JAUZPH010000666.1 GCA_030706065.1 Bacillota bacterium
AACCCTATGATATCTCCCTGTGCATTCCTTATATAGTAATATTCTACACCATTCAGATTCATTGAGACAAGATTATTTGCACTGTCATAAGTATAATATACATTACCTGTACCAGTATCTTCATAAGTAACCTTGTCCCTAGACAAATGATAGTTCATAGTTACGCCATTTTCTGTCCTTTGGGTTCTTATTCCGGAACAATTATACTTGCCACTAAATAAAAAGCAACAATCAGTATAAGCTTCCTGATTGTTGCTTTGTTGTATTCGTAGTCTGTTTTCTCTCCAATTACTTTCTTGTCACCGTATACCCCTTATCCTGCAGCTGCTTTATAACCCCATCTTCTCCGAGATAGTGAGCCAGGCCTACCACTACAAAATAAGTGTCCTCGGTATTCAAATACTCCTCGATTTTGGCAGCCATGTTTTTATTTCTATCCGATATCATCTTCTTATAGAAGTTTGAACTGCGGTCATCTTCACCCATGGCCTCCAACATTGCCTTTTCATCACCGTTCTTGAAGGCCTCAAACATTTCATCCATACCTTTCTTTGTATCATCTATGGTCGTAATCGGAGTGACGAAATATTTCTCCTGCTCCTCATCGGAGAAGCTGTTCAGAAGATTGAACTGAAATTCAGCCCCCTCTACTTCCATAATCTTCTTCTTTCCCTTGGCCTTGTTCATAAAATACATATCTATGCCATACTTGGCCTTGTAACCTGCCTTCTCCATTTGGTAATCGGAAACTATTGAAGCCAGGGCCCATACTTTTTCATTCAATACGGATCTCGGATTGAAGCTTAATTCCTTGCAAGCATCCTCAATTTTCTTCTTACCCTCGGCGGACATATGGTCGTAGGCAGTATCACCGTTGGTATACACCATGTTGAGAGCCTGCTGTGCCAGCGCCTTGGTATTTGTTATATCAATCTCACCCACAACCACCTTTGAGCTGTCAAAAGCATCCTCAACCTCTTTGGCTAAAGGATATGTATCTTCATCTCCCACATGTATGGAGCCGTACATATATACTACAGCATTTCCCTTCCTCGCTTCCCACAGAAAGCCTTTGACATCTCCATATTTCTTTTGCTGTGCATCTGCTTCCTGAGTACTCTCCTTTTTATCTCCGCTGCCGCCCTGAAGGACTTCACTTGTGGCCGGGGTGTTTAAACTTGCCGCCTTTTCCGGGGAATCCTTCCCGCAGCCTGCTCCCAGAAGCGAATAGGCTGAAATGCAGAGTACAAGTAAAAATGTTAATAACCTTCTCATACCTTTTCTCATATAATACCTCCATTTTCATTGAAAACCCATATATAGTCCACTTCTAATTATTGGCATATGTCTTAATTATATTCTATTTTAGCAGCATATAATTATCAATAATTTTTACTCGACCTCTTACTGAATTCATACTTTATATTTAGAAACTCCTCCATATCATTTAAAAACTGATACAGCATCGCCCTGTTTTCAAATTCCTCCCTCGTCTGAGGAAGCTTCATGAGTTTATAGGTTTCTCTCAGAGAATTCAAGCCTTTCAAAAGTTCTTCCGCGGTATTTTTCTCATGAAAATACTCCGCTACCCCTTCAGTAAATTCCGCCATCATATTTGTCTGTTCAAAGGTCATAAAGAATCTTTGAAAGTGTGACCTCATCCTATTCAGTGTGTGAAACTGCTGAATTCTCATTTCCATATATTCGACATAATAGCTGCTGCTTGCAAGTATATAGTTGTTCAGGCTTCTGTATGCCCTGGACCGGGCTGAATCCATCGTGCTCTTCAACCTTACAAATCCTTCTTCCTCATTAAGCAGCACACTGTTCTCCCTTAGAGACCTCGCCATATTCATCAATATCGCCTTCATCAGCGCTTCGATACTTGCCATATCCTCCTTGATTTTGTTCTCAATGCTCGGCATGTAAAGATTTAATATGAGTGCTATGGAAGTTCCGATAAGCATAAGTGATATTTCATTCAGCAGCAGCGAAGGCGTTGAGGTTTTCTCCACCAGGAGATGGGTGACCAGGACCGAGTTTACAACTATTCCCTCGGCTACTTTCAATCTGGCAGCCAGGGGAATAAAAATGAGGAGAAATAATCCAAAGGTCAACGGATAGTAGCCTAACAATATAAACAATATCGGGGCTATTATCAATGCCAGGATACAAGCTCCTATCCTCTGGAG
>JAUZPH010000667.1 GCA_030706065.1 Bacillota bacterium
ACACCATTCTGAGCATCGTCAAAATTTCCGTGGATTCCAACTACGAAGGTATTAGAGCCTTTATGAGTCTTCATCTGAAGCTTTTGAATTTCGCTTACTCCTTTTTCAGGGAAAAATACAATTATCTTTATTCCCTCGATATCCGAAAATCCTTCCAGGGCTGCCTTTCCGGTATCTCCGGAGGTTGCGGTGAGTATCACTATCTCCGAGTCCATCTTCTGTTTCTTTAATGCAGTTTTCAAGAGATATGGCAGAATTGACAGAGCCATATCCTTAAAGGCTATGGTCGGTCCGTGAAAGAGCTCAAGAAAGTAAGCACCGGCGGCTTTCCTTACAGGAGCGATTTCCCTGTCATCGAACTTTTCATCATAGGCACTGTTTACACAGTACCAGAGCTCTTCCTCGGTAAAATCCGTCAGAAATTCCTTCATAACATTAAAAGCAATTCCCCTGTAATCCATATCTACCATGGAAGCTAATTCTATGCTGAGCTTAGGAACAGCATCAGGAACATAGAGTCCACCATCTGAAGCTATACCTGCAATTATAGCTTCACTGGAGGTTATGCCCTTACCCTTTGACCTTGTACTGTTATATAATATTCCCATATAATCACTCCCCAATAAAATAGTCCATCAGCCTGTAGCCTTCATCAAACCTCAGGCCGGATAGCACAGCCCCCTCTTCGTCAAAGGAACATGTATTATTTCTCACATCAGTACTGTCATATATCATGAAAGGAACAGGCTCGGAAGTATGTGTTCTGAGAGCCAGAGGTGTAGGATGGTCGGGCAATATCATAAGCTTGTAGTCCATGCCCCACTTCTCCATCTCTTCCTTAATAAAACCTGCAATTTTTTCATCTATCAGTTCGATAGACTTAACCTTGTTTTCCATCTCATCTCTATGTCCGCATTCATCCGGCGCTTCTATATGTATATACACAAAGTCGTCTCCCGCCTTCAGTGCTTCCACAGCAGCCCTTGCCTTTCCAAGATAATTGGTATGAACATTGCCGGTAGCTCCTTCAACCTCTACAACTTTAAGGCCGGCGCATTTGCCAATGCCCTTTATAAGGTCAACAGCCGAGATAACGGTACCCTGCAGGCCATATTTTTCACTGAAGCTTGATAGTAGAGGCTTTTTACCTTCACCCCAAATCCACATGGAATTGGCAGGTTTAAGCCCCCGTTTCATTCTGCTCAGGTTTACCGGGTGGTTTTCCAAAATCGGAACGCTCTTCTCCATCATCTCAAGAATTACAGGGCTGTTTTCTCCTGAAGGCAGATAATCGCTTACCTTCCTTCCGATGATATCGTGCGGCGGTATAAGCTTATACCCCGTTGGAGCATCATGCCAAACTAATAGATGCCTGTAGCTTATTCCTGGATAGAGCTTCATATATTCATTTTCCAGTTCCTTTTTCAAATCCTCTATTAGAACTCTGGCCTCTTCTGTAGTTATTTCATCGGAGCTGTGGTCCAGCATAACTCTATCCCTATAATTTTCACCTTGGGAAAGAGTGACGATATTACACCTGAAGGTAATATCCGTATCAGCCATTTCAACTCCCATGCTTGCTGCTTCAAAGGGTGAACGGCCGCTGTAGTAAACTACTGGATTATAGCCCATCACCGCAAGGTTTGCAGTATCGCTTCCGGGAGGCATCCCCTGGGGTATGGTACTTACCATCCCCACTTCTCCCTTTGATGCGAAAAAGTCGAAATTGTATTTTTTGGCATACTGCATAGGTGTTTTATTCCCCAACATCTCCACCTTGTAGTCTGCCATTCCATCTGCAAGGATAACAATATATTTCAAGAAAGGCACCCCCATTAAATATTTTCAACTCTTATTATATTATCCACATTGACAACGGTAGGAAGCTTTTTAATTTCCTTGATGGCGTTCTTCATATTTCTTTCTGCAGTTTCATGAGTGACGAAAACCAGCGGAACCACTTCATTAGCCTTACCCTTTTGAATTACACTGGCTAGGCTCACGTTATTGTTTCCAAAGATGGCGGCTATCTCCCCAAGAGTTCCGGGTGTGTCATTTACGGTGAATCTCAGGTAATACTTGCATACCGTATCATCCATACTTTGAACCTTTATCCTGGAGTTTCCGTAACTGTTATCTACCGGAGTAAGATCGTC
>JAUZPH010000668.1 GCA_030706065.1 Bacillota bacterium
TAGAGAAGCATTGCACCATATTTTGTATTTAAAATCTTATTTACACTATCCATTGCAAGCCTGGCTTGTTCCTCGGATGCAAAACCGCTGATTACAGACCAGCTTTGAGGGTTAAGCCACATGCTGGCTTCCGGGTCATTCTTTGAACCGACCACTACCCCATCTTCCCTTATTCCTCTTATAAATCTGTCTTCTTCCCAGCAGTAGGTCTGAATAACGTCACCAAGTTTCACAAGAATTTCATCAAGGTATTTGATGTACTCGTGGTCTTCTTTGTCTATGGCAAAGTCCTTGAGTATCTTTATGGCATAATATAGCTGGAAGGCAACAAAGGTAGACTCACCCTTCTTACCCATTCTGAGACAATCATTCCAATCTGCATGAAGCCCCGCGGGCATGCCATGGTCGCCAAGCCTTTCCAAACTGAAGTTTATTGCTCTCTTCAGATGCTCGTATACTGTCCCCTCTCCGCCGTTGGCGAAAACAACAACTTCATCAATGAAATCCTTATTTCCACTTTCATTTATATATTTCAGCACTGTGGGGAAAAGCCAAAGTGCATCATCAGCCCTGTAGAAGGGATGGCCTGTCTCTACAACATACTGCGGATCGTCCGGAGTATTTTCATGGCCTGCGTTATGATTGAACTTTACAAGCGGCAGCCCTCCGCCATTATCAACCTGGGCAGACAGCATGAACCGGATTTTGTCTGCAGCCATCTCCGGAGCAAGATGTATTATACCCTGGATATCCTGAACCGTATCCCTGTATCCATAACCGTTTCTCAGTCCGCAGTACATAAAGGATGCTGCTCTTGACCAGATGAAGGTTATAAAACATTGATAGGAGTTCCATGTATTTATCATATTATTGAAGTTAGTATCGGGAGTCTTTATCTGAAGATTGTTTAACTTGCTGTGCCAGAAATTCTTGAGTTCCTTCAGTTCCTCTTCAACCTTTCCGAGGTCACTGTAGCTCCTCATTATTTCAGTGGCCTCTTTGTCTGCATATGCACCGAGAATAAAGGCCAGCTCTCTGGTTTCCCCTGCCTTCAGGTCTATATCTATCTGCAGCGCACCGCAGGAATTGCCGTTGTAGTTTAAAGCGTTGCTGCATTTTCCATTTACGACGTCTATCGGATTTGAATAGTTTCTATATTCTCCTACAAAGGCATCCCTGTCGCCGTTGTAACCGCATACTTCGGCTCCCACTGCACCAAAAAATCTCTCTTTCCCGTTGACACCTTCACTGTTTTTTCCAACATTTTCATTGATATGTTGAACAATCTTATCATTTATGAACTCTGTTCTTGTGATGAACTGTGTATATTGCAGATTCACGGAATCCTGCTCATAGTTACTCTCATTTGTAAATTCGACATAGCCAAATATTGAGAAGCTTCTGTCTTTTGTATCGTTATTGCTTATCTTCAGCCTCCAGACCTCATAGGTCTTGTCCAACGGTACATAATAGAGAGTCTCCGTCTTTATGTTGTCATATTTGGCAATCATGTTAGTATATGCTGTTCCATGATGGCATTCACTTTCATATTTCTCAAGGTCCTTCCCGACAGGCTGCCAGGAGGTTGTCCAGAAGTCACCGTTTCCTTTGTCTCTGACATAGATATATCTTCCCGGTTGATCCATATTTATGGAATTAAACCTGTATCTTATTATTCTTCCGTTAGCCCCGGATTTTACAAAGCTGTAACCTCCCGCATTATTAGAGATAATAGCACCATATTCAGGTGAACCAAGATAATTAGCCCAAGGCCCCGGGGTATTAGGTCTGGTGATGACATACTCCTTATTTTTTTCATCAAAATAGCCGTAATTCATTAATCCAATCTCCTTTTACCTTTACTTGTAAGATTAGTATAAACAAAATATGTACACGTGTCCATAACGGTTATAATTTTTATGCAGTTTTACAAATAACTAGTTACTTTCACTGACAACCTTTATCAGTTCTTCACTTACCACTCTCCCATCGGCTTTCACCATCGGAAAACTCATTTCCTTATAACTCCAAACAGCCCTGCCTATATTGAGTTCCTTAAGTATTTCGATTACATCCCTATGCCATCTGGCATTACTCTCTATGGAACTTGCTTCTATTACGCCAAACTCTCCGCAGTATGCA
>JAUZPH010000669.1 GCA_030706065.1 Bacillota bacterium
CTTTCCCTTATAAAGAAGATCAGGCTTCAAGTAGGCGCTGCCGAACCTGTCAAGCATTCTGTCAATATCATCATTATGCCTGAATAATACCGTTTCCGGTATTGAGCCAAGCAACCTCGGATTTTTGCTTAAAGCCTTAATAGTTTCCCACTTCCCAAGTTTAGGAACGCTGTTTATAATACTGTACTCACTGCCCAGTCTCCGACGAAGCTCTGCAGAATGCCTGTGGGCGTAATCTCCAAAACATCGGTCATAAATTACTCCGGGAATAGGCAGAATGCAGCTCTGCCATTTCGAGTTTTCAAATATTAGGGTTTTTATCATCCTGCTGGTCCAGTCGATATCGCCGATAGAAAAAAAGCAGCATACCCCCTTCATGCTTTTACTTACATTGGCAAGCTGCTCATAAACGGAGTCCGTGCTCCCGTTAATAAGGTCCGCAACCTTCTTTGTACTTATAAAGACTCCGATATACGGTCCTATTTCCAGGTGGTTCTCCCTCAGTTTCCTAAACTGTATTGATGTGTTTTCCTGTAAGCCTATGACTCTCTTTAAGTCCTTTGACAGACATAATTCATTTAAATCCAAGTTGTTATTCTCAATGACAATCTTGTTCAGCCGAATCCTTGAAGTGCCGATAGTTAAAATCAAGGGGGAGGAGACATCCTCTATAGAAAAGTATTTTAGCTGTTCATCTGTTAAAAAGCAGGAGTATCTTCTTAAGGATTCTACATAGGATATTTTAACACATTCATCCACTATAATTTACACCTCCGAATGGCTCCATGAATCAGGGGCAGCCCTTCATAAGCCAGTGCTGTATTTCCGGTTATTATTTTTGAGTAGACTACAAAAAAACAAATGAAGCTACATATAGCCCTTACAGTAATCAATATATGCGGGTGAAACAGAGAGTGATAGTATTTTAAAAAGATTAATCACTATAAAATTATGTCGGAATATAATGTAATAGGCTGTGCAATTAGTCGTAAGACAATTTGAATTTTGTGAGGTGACATTAATGGAGGTTCAAGTTAGGGAGAGTAAACAGGATATTGGCTTAAACACCTGTATACTCCCTGTAGATATTTTTAAAGCATTTAACTTATCCCCAGATGTGATGTATAACATTCATTTTGGCAGGGTAAGCCAGTATTCTTATATATTGCCTGGTGACCAGGAAAAAAGCGGCATGTTTTTTTCGAAACTCATATTTAGTCAGTTAGCATTATTCGAGGACATAACCTTAAATATCAAGAATGTGGGCAAGGATATTTATTTGGGACCGGTGGTTGGAATATTTGTAACACCGGAATACTTTAAGAAAATGCTGGATGCAAATCGAAATTTCCATACCGAACAGCATCTTCGAGGAGGCTTTTCTCAGGGTTGCTTTGTTTACTATTTTACTTTAGAAAACATCAATTGGACTGAGAAAAAAGTCTATGGATATACCCTTTTTCCATCAACAAAAAAAGGGGGAATGTACTGGATGCCCATGCCGGATATAATGTATGACAGGGCTGTAAACCACAGTTTGATGTATAAATTTAATGCTGAACAGGTTCGAAGGCAGTTTCAAAATGGGCTGAATATCCGATGTATAAACAGCAGAATCAGCTTTGGAAAATGGGAAATATATAAAGGTTTATCAAAGCATCGTCAGATAAAAAAATATCTGCCGGAAACAAAGCCCTACAAAAGAGGTAAGGACTTCATTCACATGCTGGATAAGTATGGATTCCTATTCCTGAAATCTTTCTATGGTTCCTCCGGTAAAGAGGTACTGTCTATTGAGAAAGAGGACAAGAAGTTCAAACTTAATTTCTATGATAAAGGCCTCAGGAATATGTCCTTTGATGATATATCTCAGGTTGAGGGCTTTATTAAGAGTTTTATGAAGGAGAAAAGCTTTATTGTGCAGCAGGGAATCAGATTGTTGGAATTCAAGGGGAGAAAATTTGATGTGCGGATGGTACTTCAGAAGGATGAGAACGGACTTTGGAAGTCTAATTTAAATGTCTGCAGGCTGGCAAAGGATAAACTCACTATAACAAATGTAGATACCGGTGGGGAGATTACAACCTATGAGGAGATATATCCGGACCTCTTTATACAAGGTGGAAAGGTGCCGGACA
>JAUZPH010000067.1 GCA_030706065.1 Bacillota bacterium
AATACACTTAATAACCTCATGGTTCATTTTGCAGGTAAATACACGGAATTTCCCATGGGGAGCATAAGGCTTCTGGTTGATAAATCCGATAAGAAAGAGTTTGATACGGAGATATTTATGGATATTCATATGGATAAATATCCATTAAGAGATTTTGTGAGCATATATTCCGAGATGAGCAATATCGTCCATGAGTATGAGAAGTTCAATCACAGGAACAGGAAAAAAGATGATTATAAACTCCAAAAGCATGCGATGCATCTTATAAGACTTCTTATCATGGGTACGGAAATCCTCAATACTCATGAAATAAATACCTACCGGGATAAGGAGCATGAACTGCTCATGGACATAAGGGAAGGCAGATACGAATATGATAAATTGTATAAGATTGTGGAGGAATGTGAAATAGAGTTCAGAAAGGCTGCATTGAGCACTACCCTGCCGGAGGAACCGGATGAAGGGAAGGCTGAGGAATTGCTGATTTCAATATATGAGGACTGCTATATGAGGAAAAGATAGAAGACTGAATATGAAAAGCAACCGGCAGTTGGCAAAATTGTCAGCATTGATTGGTAGATATATTCCACTTCCTTTAGTATACTTGGGTTGAGGTGGTAATAATGAAGTTTCAGGAGAAATTACAGACACTGAGGAAAGAAAGGGGCTTGTCACAGGAAAATCTGGCGGAGGAAATAGGAGTATCAAGACAGGCCGTAGCAAAATGGGAACTTGGGCAGTCCTATCCGGATATAGATAATTTGATTGCACTGAGTAATCTGTTCAGAATCAGCATTGATAAGCTGGTCAAGGCTGATGAAGAGGGCTGCTGCCTTTCTGGTGAAAAGAGCGTTGAGTATGGAATCAATGGGGAAATTATTGATTTCCTCTGCAGGGCAAAAAGGTATACCTATGCAGGAAAGGGTGCCGAGGTGCCGGCTACAAGGCCAGGGTCTCATGACCTGCAGTATGCCGAGGGAAATTTATTCTACTACGATACCTACCTTGGTGGAGAAAAATTTGCAGGGGAAGAGGCGGTATGGAGGGAGAATGTCCCATTCTGGTCGATGAATTATATAGGACGGATTGTAGGTGAGGGCTTTTCTGGGGATTTTCTGAAGGAGGCACTGCTGTTGGTGCCCAAGGAAAATCCATACCGGGGTCCAATGGTGTATCAAAATGGTGAATACAAGTATCACTGCATTGTAAACGGCGAGTTTGACTGGTTTAATGGATATGAGGAAATCTTCTGTAATGATAGAAAGGTGTATGAATGTATCTTTCATGGGGGATGCATCAAGTAATATTGCAGACATTGTTGCAAGCTTTTTGTCTGTAAAACCCGGTGCCGCGCATTTATACTGTATATAGAATCCATTGGAGAAAGGAATGTCAACCATTATGAGGTGGCAGTCGGGGGGGATAATATGATAGAGATAAAAGGAAAATATAATAGCGCCAGGGTTTACGCAGATAAGCTGGAACCCGAGGTTATTTCGCAGGTAATAGAACTTTGCAACCAGGAATTCTGCGAAGGCAGCAAAATAGCAATAATGCCGGACACCCATGCGGGGAAGGGCTGCGTCATTGGCTTCACTGCTTGAATTATAAACGTCAGATTAATTAATTATACATGTTCATAGGATGATTCTGAATTGGTACCACATTGATGACTGTATTATACAGTTATTGATGTGGTGTTTTTTAGATTAACCTGAAGTATTTCCGTGGAAATAGTAGACTTCTTAAATATACTGTAACAATTTTAAAAAATATTTATGCAATTAATCGATATATGAAAACCTTTATCAATATTTAAAGGATTTTTAGCAAATTTGTAGAATACTATGTGAATATGGAACAATTGCGGAAAAAATACAGAGGTGTGTGGCTATGGGAAAGATACTCAGTACAACCATCACAAAATTTGTTGAAGTTATCAATGGCTTTCTAAAAAAGGTTCTTTGTAGGAATGGAGATATCGCCTCCGGTGAAGATTCATTAAAGTATTGGAAAAATAGAATTTTTTGTATTGTGTCAGTGGTATTTATTGTGCTCGGCGCACCATTGTTCCTTTATGGAGCCTATATGTATTTCATCAGGGATTACAAGGTTTATTCAGTGATTGAAATACTGCTTTATATCGTTATTACAACGGTTATTACCCGAAAATCATTGAGCCTCCGAGGTAGAAAGACTTTCATTGTTCTGATTCTGTATTCCATGAGCTTTTTTTTGCTCATTTCAACAGGGATGGCAGGAGCAGGCATGATATGCATAGTTTTTTCCCTGATTCTTTCAGGTTGTCTGCTGGAAAGGCGTCAAATTGTTCAGGTATTGGCAGTTAACATAGCTGCATTCGCAGTTTTAACAGTGCTTCTGATGAACGGGAACTTTGACGGAACATTGATGGGGGAATATAAAAGTGTTTGGGTTATAAATGTGATAACAGCGCAGGGAGCGGGAGTTGGACTACTTTTTATAATGAATTCCATATACATGGGCCTGGAAAATCAGGCAAAGCTTATCAAGGATTCAAGGGAACTGTTAGCGGCAAGTGAAGCTAAAAACAGTGCAATGATAGCCAATATATCCGATGTAATAATTATTGCCGATGAAAAAGGGATAATTACATACAACAGTCCTAATTTGGAGCGGAGATTCGGATGGACGGCAGAGGATATTTCGAAAAAACCATTTTATGAGAAGATATTTGCCGAAGATCGAAACCGTTTTCTGGAAGAACTTCAAAGCTTACAAGGGAGACATGGCCTGGAAAAGACAATAGAGGCAAGATACCTTTGCAGGGATGGAAGCATCAAGTATATAGAATTGACGGCGGTAAATCTTATGGAGGATTCCAATATAGGGGGTATTCTTGTAAATTACCGTGATATTACCGAGAGAAACCTGAGAGAGGAAAAAATCCGGCATCTGAGTTTCCATGACAATTTGACGGGATTATACAACAGGACATTTTTTGAAAATGAAAAGGAGCGGCTTGATAACGAAAGCATGCTTCCTCTTTCCGTAATCGTTGGAGACATCAACGGGTTAAAGATAATAAATGATTCCCTGGGGCATGATGAAGGAGATAAGCTTCTGGTGGCTATTGCACAGATATTGGAAGGCTGCTGTCGTAAGGATGATATATCTGCGAGAATCGGAGGGGATGAATTTGCTGTTCTGATGCCGAAGACAAGTATTGAAACTGTCTCTGAAATTGTTAGGAAGATAAATTCAGCCTGTGAGGAATATAATAAAAAAGTTGCCGGCGAATTATACCGCACCAGTATGTCTCTGGGCTATTCGTCAAAAACAAACATGGAGGAATCTCTGGATAGTGTTCTCAGGGTTGCGGAGGATTATATGTACAAGCATAAGCTCCTGGAAGTAAGAAGCCTCCATAGTTCGATAATATCCTCCATGAAAACGGCACTATCAGAAAAGAGCCAGGAAACGGAGGAACATGCTCAGAGGTTGGTGAAGCTGACAAAGGCTGTTGGACAAGCTGTTGGGCTGACAAATCAGCAGTTTGACGAGCTTGAGTTATTTTCTGCACTGCATGATATAGGGAAAATCGGTATTGATGATCAAATTCTGAATAAACCCGATAAATTAAGCCCAACGGAATGGGTTGAGATGAAGAAGCATTCCGAGATAGGCTGCAGGATTGCCATGGCATCCCAGGAACTTATGTCCGTAGCCTACTATATTCTTACACACCATGAGCGCTGGGATGGAAGTGGTTATCCTCAGGGGCTTTCAGGAAAGAGTATACCTCTGCTGTCACGAATATTGGCAGTTGCTGATGCCTATGATGCCATGACTGAGGACAGGCCATACAGAAAAGGTATGTCAAAGGAGAAGGCTATTGAGGAAATAGTAAGAAATTCCGGCACACAGTTCGATCCGGAAATGGCGGAGATATTTGTTGATATCGTATCAAAGGAGGAATCACTGCCGGAGCATAAAGATATCGAACAGGAAAGTTTCGTTAAAATGAATATTTAGTGGTGTATACAGATGCGGAAATTTAAAGCTTCAGTATTCGCCTGAGAAAGTATCGAAACTTCACCGATTTTTCCGGATGTAAAATTTCAACGAATCAGAATTCAATTTAGAAGAAACTTTACATCCCGGATAGATTAAGAAATAAATTTCCGCATCTATTGTAAAAAGCAGTCAAATGGCTGCTTTTTCTTATAAATTTATATTTTTATTCACTCTGTTCCAAGAAATTCCTCCAGTGAAAGATTTACTACACTTTTAAAGGGTACGGAACATATAACAGGGGATGAAAGACCCTGAATGAAATTATCAGGCAGCAATAAATAGATAAAACAATTATCAATGGTTTCATAGTTTTGAATATAAACTGTACAATTTTTTGTAAGGAAAGAATAATTTATCTTGGAATCAACCTCTGAACTAATGTTCCTTCCGACCATAGCTGAATATTGATCCTTTAGGGACTTCTTCACAAGATCGGTAAACACCTTTTCGGAACCGCTGTTCTTGGAAATATAATCTGTAAGAAGCTTTATTGTGTCCAGGACTCTCCTATTCTTCAAATCAAAGGTATAATATGCCGAATTGTACGTTCTTGAATTATCCTTTTCTGGATAGGAAACTGTTAATCTGCCAATGGTCAATATGCCATATTGGTTGAGATAAACATTTGAATTTATAAAAGCAACAGGTGAATCAGGATCCCCCGGATACTTGGTAAGACTGTTGACAAAATCGCTGTTTAGAACCTCATTGACATCGTCTCTGATCCTGTCATTTATCTGCTGTTCAAAGGCAGGATCATCCATGCCTGATATTTCAGGCATGCTGGTCCAGACAGTACCATTTGTTTTCTTAATGATAGTGTTCTTTTGATTGACAATAACATTATTGTATTTAATACATCTGTTACTGTTTTCGTATATTCCTGCTTTGGCATCATAACTCCTGTCCAGAATATCAAGGAAGTCGCCAATGTCTTTAAGAGGAATTGAGATAGAGCTTCTGTTTACAAAACCGCTTTCTCCGGCGTTAAAAATTATATACAAGGAGGATTTTGAAAGACAGAACTCCTGATCCGGCTTTATCGAGGAAAAAGGCTTCTCCAGCAGGTAATCCTCTTCTCCGGCTGCCGCAAGCCGTTCAGTTACCTTTCGGTTTATAAGAGACACATAATCCGTACCTTCAGTAAATAAGTCACCCAGTTTGAGCTTTTTTCCGTCCGTAAGCCTGTAGAGGAGTCCGTAGATTGGCGGCGATTCCTCACCGCGAACCAGACCCAGGGAATATAAATTATTGTAGTCTAAATAATTTTCGCTATATAAGTATAATTCTGTTGAAGTGTCCTTTGATACACCGGCATAGTTTTTTGCAGCACTTTCGAAATCACTCATTATAGCTTTATTGAGGTTATTTTCCAAACTTTTATCTGACAGACCGGAAATCTGATAAGGGGACACATTTACCTTCCCTTCATCGGTTATGAAAGTGACTGAACCCCAAGGATTTGATATAATGTCATTTGCTATCAGATACGGAGCTCTTTGCTGCTTCTTGACAAGCTTTATATCCTGTACCTTGACAGGGTTTTTGGATTGGATGTTATTATCATCAATGTTTTTGGAGGAACCTGTACCTGGTTCTGAAGTTGTCTGAGAAGGGGGATTTGTAACCGGCTTTTCTCCTGAGCCTCCTCCGCAGCCGGAAAGTAAGATAATGGACAGCAGTATGGTTGTAACTTTTATTGGATATTTCATTTTAATTATTTGACCTCCAGCGGAACATAACCGGACTTTTGACAAAGTGCCTGCCCATCATTACTTAATATCCATTTCAAAAGTTTTCTCGAAGCAGCACCCGGTGCATCGCTCTTTTTTAGGACCGCATAATATGAACTGGTAAAGGGGTACTTACCCGAAGATATGCTCTTGTCATCAGGGGTTATGCCGTCTACAGCTATAAGCTTGATTGTATCCTTGTTATACATGGTTTTTGCATAGTAATACACGGAGTAGCCAAGGGCACTTTCGGAGTTATCATATTCTGCAATTCTGTCTATGAGTCCGGCCATTCCCATTACAACATTTTTTGGGGCATCTTCCAACTTTAAACCCTTCATGACTGTCTGCTCCATCAAGGTTTGGCTGCCGGAGTTAGCTTCACGCTGATATGCGACGATTTCCTTATCGGCACCCCCGACTTCCTTCCAGTTTTTAATTTTTCCTTGATAAATATCTTGAATTTGTTTCGTAGTTAATGATTTTATTGAGTTGTTTGTATTCACTAAGAAAATAAAGCCCTCCCTGACTACGGGAATAACCTCAAGCTCTACATTGGCAGCCTTTGCTGCAGCCAGTTCCTCAGCGGAGGGCTCGGTGACAAATATTATATCTGCCTTGCCCTGTATCAGGTTCATATAAGCCGGATCTGTGGTGTTATGCTTGATAAAGTTTTTGGCTTCATCTGCTGTGATTCCCAGTATTTCTGAAGCAATCGCCTCGGATAAGGGAATTGTTGCAGTTGAGCCATCGATTTTAGGATAGGTCTCACGGGTAAAGCCCGGCTTTTCAACCTTTACCGGTTCAGGCTTTTGAGAAGGTTCCTCTGTCGCCCTGGGGGATGACGGAGAATTATTGGGCAAGGAAACCTTTTTATTATCCGAGCCACAGGAAGATAAAACAAGGCTTATACAAAGCAGCAGTAAAATGATATATTTTTTTCTCATAAACAGCACTTCTTTCAATAAAATTTGCTTATTGTACATAGAATATACGTACATATTTAGTAAAATGTTCCATATCCAAAAAATACATGATAAAGTATGATTTGTCAACTCGCAGTACATTTTGATTATTCTGTTGCCTTGAAATCCTGAAAAACACTTTTGGAGGATCTTACAACTTATTGTAGAAGTTGTTTTACAGAGAAGAGTGAACATATATGTTCTATAAGAATAAAGATGTATGAGAGGTTGATGCTATGAATAAAGAAACCCACATATTGACAGGGGCTGCAGCAGGCTTTGTCTATGGCTTGTTCGGAGGACATTATGATATAATTCGGATTTTGTTACTTACTGGCTAAGCATATCGTCAAGAGAAAAGCCTGTAATGTCGAGGAGATTGATAGGGCAGTTCACTGCAGACGGGTATCTGAGTAATCTGGATATTATTTTTACCCTGCGAAGTATCTACTGAAATCTGCCGTGCAAGCGTATAACTAATCCCATTGGTTACAAGATAGTTTGCCTTCTTCTGCTTTTTTACAAGATGTCCCTGGACTATGGAGGACTTTGCCGTTATCTCTTTGGAGTAGGAAGATTTTTCATCCGAGGTTACACAGCAAATTATCAGGAGGAGAAGAGTCAGAAACATCACTTTAATACATGCTCGTACTTTCATTATAACCACTCCCTCGTACCAAGGTATAGAATGCCGGAATCGCTATATATCCTATTATACTGCTTCTGGGATATTATGTATATGTAAGCAGCGTATTGCCGGTCTACAGGAGTCAAGCCTGCCAGCCTTTAGAAGGATTTTATCATGGGTTGCCACGAACCATTTCTTGGAGGGGTATACTGGCAGATATATAAGCTTCCCCAGGCAGCATGGCTGAAGAATAATCACGAAAGGCTCGATTACTGTATCCCAAAGGCTTTAATACTAAGTCCTCACAGAGCTATGACGCAAAGGTTCTCATTAATGAAGAAAAGATAGATGACATGATACTGTTCTTTGCAATATATGGAGGAAGCAGGGATAAAATTACTGGATGTCTGACAAAGCTTCTGCTCAATTAATCCACATCGGTTTCGATAGAAATAATGCCGGTGTGGATTAAAATAATGCCGCTGTGGATGAAGTAAATATAAGATAGTACATGGACAAACACCTCAAAACCAGGTAATTATATAATCGTGTAGAATATAATATGCATGAAGGTTTTGGCGGAGGAGATAACACTTCAGGGTAGAAATGCCTGGAATCTTTTTCGTTGAAACAGCAGCAATATATGTTATTGAAAGGAGTACTTATAATGGTGAATGTAAAAGGAAGATGGGCACTAATCACAGGGTCAAGTAGAGGCGTAGGCTACCAGATAGCAACCTTTATGGCAAATCAGGGCTGTAATCTGATTCTGCAGAGCAGAAATCTGGAGCATACAAGAAAACTGGAGGAAGAGGTAAAGGCTCTAGGTGTAGAGGCTTACAGCGTGCAGGCAGAGCTTGACAATCAGGATCAAGTGGTTGCAATGCTGGGAGATATTGATTCCAAAGGAACACAGGTGGATATAGTATTTAACAATGCAGCAGTGCAGATTGCCTACAGGACGGATTACTGGAAGACACCGGTTTCGGATTTCGAGAAGAGCTTCCAGATCAATTTCATTTCCCCTGCAACTATTTGCAATCATTTCATACCAAAGATGCTTGAACGCGGATTTGGACGCGTGATCAATACCACAAGCGGAATCAAAAATGAGCCTGAGCAGGCAGGTTATGCTGCAAGCAAGGCAGCTCTGGATAAGTTCACTAAGGATTTAGCCTCAAGGCTGGAAGGTTCGGATGTAATAATTAACCTGACGGATCCGGGTTGGTGCAGAACGGATTTGGGCGGCCCGAAGGCGCCAAATGCAGTGGAAAGTGTAGTTCCTGGAATAGCAATAGGTGCCTTTGTGGATGACAAAAAGAGTGGTCGTTACCTGCCGGCGCAGTCATTCTGCGGTATGACTCTGGAAGAAGCCGTTGCCAAAGCGGAAACCATAGAAGCCAGGGAATATGTAATATAAAATTATTGGAGAAGCCGCATCAGCGCTGACAGAAGCATTGATGCGGCTTTTTAAACGCTATATCTGCTTCTGGATATTGCCGGTGCTGTCAGTTTTCAAAGAACCTTCTTATAGAGTTTTGTAATACTTTGGGCTATAATCAAACAAAAGGATATTACCTATGTTGTTTGGAAAAAGCATGATATTGAGAAGGAGATAAAAGATGGAGAGATTTATGATAGGACAGTTTGGGAAGTATAACAGGTTGAAACAGCAAAGAGATTTCAGAAGCACCTTTTATGGTGTAGAGGCTACTTCAATAGAGTCTGAAGTAGATATATTGTCACTGGCAGAAGATTTGAAAAGTGGTAATTATAAGCTCTGCGTACATTTTCCTCTCAGGGCAGGCAAATGGCGCCTGAGGGACCCTCAGTACTTGTCTAAAGATCCGGAGGCAAGGCGACAATCTTATCAGTATATGAATGAAGAATTCGAGTACATAAAAGACATTGGGGTACACTACGTTCTAATTCACTATCCAAAGCCCGTACTTCTGGATCCAGGGTTGGACCGGTCAAATTGGCGTTTCTCTGATGAAACTGAATACTGCGATGTGAACGCCTACTCGGATGGTGAATTTCTTGAGCAGAGCGAGGAATTTTTCAAGTTCTTTACGGATATGAGTGAACGATATAATTTTACTCCGGTAATTGAATTCGATGCTCTGAACAGATATATATATGAAAACCACGGTCTTATTAATCTTCTTGAAAAATATCCGAGGTTGCGGGTATGCCTTGACATTGCAAGGCTCCATCTTCAGGATAAGACGGACCCCGGTTTTGATGGATATAAGATTGCCAGGCAGTATGCCCGGTTTGCAGAGGTGATTCACCTTTCAAATGTCAAGGTCGATGAGAATCTTGAAAAGAATCACTACCCGGCTCTCAGAAATCTGGCACCGGAGGATGGTTGGGCAGATGTTGAAGCATATCTTGGGATTATAAACAATGAGAACAGTAGTTTCAAAGTCCTCTTTGAGCACAGATCGGATTTGATAAGTGATGAGCAGCTTGAGGACTGCTATCGGTGGATTAATGAGATATTGGAGAAATAGGGTGCCAGCCGTAAAAGATATATAAGAGGCGAAAATATGGACATGTATGACATCTATTTCGTTATTCCAAAAGCAAAAGAAGCCCCTGTCCGGAGAGTACTCAATCGTGGATAGGGGTTCTTGATATAGAGAGATATCTATATGGCAGTTTCAATTATGCTCTTAATTTTGTTTCTCAGGTACTCAATTTTTCCTTCTACATCCCTGCTGCTTGACACTAAATTTTCAATAACGGCAGTAATTTCGTTCAGGGCAGTATATACACTGTCCTGGGCTCTGTGGATTTTTGACTGTACATTCCAGTCAGCAATGAGGCCGTCGAAGAAATAATCTGCAAATCTGTCAAAAGAGGTTATGTCTATTTCCGTATCTACCGTCATATGAACATCTGCAAGCTCTCTTCTGAAGCGGTTGAAGAATCCCTTTGCCTGCATGATATGGTCAGAGGCCTCGTCAATCTTGGAATGCTTGGCAGCAGTACTCAGTAATCCTCCACCAAGCATGTCCCAAGTCCCCCAGTTTTCAGCACTCTTCAGGGCATCTGCAGCATTTTCAAGGGACTGCTGAACGCTGCTTCCGGCCTGTATGGCCTCATTTAATTCTTTGAGGTCGAGCCTGAGGTCAGCTATTTCTTCGTTGATTGCGGCTATTTCAGCCAAGTATCTGTCATTGGAATGCTTAATAAGCTCTTCTTTTTTTCTGAGCAGTTCCTCATAAGAACTTTTAGCGTAACCGAGCTTCCGCAGTTCTGAATTATAGCCTTCGATTTCTTCCATAATAAGACGTATTGAATTGCCGCAATCATCATACTTGAGTTTTGCCGACAGGGCTTCCTGCTTTTCAATACTCAGTCTTTCAATCTTGCTCCCGAGCACTGTCAGGAATAACCCTTTAAGACTGAGTCCCTCCAGCTTTTTCACGTCCAGTTCTTCCTTCTCCAAAAGAGCCTCCAGCTCCTCTAGTCTCCGTTTCTCCTCTTCTAGATGAATTTCGGCGTTTTTTACCTTAAGCTGAATCCGTTCTCTCTTTCTGTTATGTTCTTTCACTTCCAGCAGTTCCTTGTTTATAGCCTCGTACATCTCCATACCCCCTTATCCTTATATTTCATTATAACATATTATTTACCAGGGTGGCTTCTGTGTAGTGCTTTGTTATTTAAAAGGGATTGTTTTATTATCAATGCGGATTATATCAAGCTTAGGTTCAGAAGCACAAAGTTCATCGCAGTAAATAATAACAGACTGACAACATTGTATAACGTGAATTTGAGAATATATTTAGAAGAGTTTTCTGCTCCGAGGTCGTTTACATATAATTTGTAGGATATAAGGCTTGCCAGAGATGCAATAAGTGTGCCCATCCCTCCGATGTTGACACCCAGCAGTATTTCTTTCCAGCAGGAGGTAAAGCCGGCAGTCAGTATGGAAGCAGGGACGTTGCTGATAAACTGGCTCAGTGTTATGGAAGTAAAAAAGGATTTGTTGCCGCTGCTTAACAGGTAGTGCAGGTACCTGTTCACCAACTGGATATGAGAGAGGTTTCCGATAAATATGAAGAAGCATACAAAGGTAGCCAGCAGGAAGAAATCAACCTTTACCAAGAGCTTCCTTTCAGCAACCAGTGCTGCAGTTATAGTAAGTATGAAGGCCAGAATGTAGCTTATGACGTTAAATATCGAAAGTATTATCACAGCAAAGAGGGCTGCAAATAATAAAGCTTTTCTTTTATCCTTTATTTCCACATTGTTTAACTGAAGTTCAAAGCCTTTCCTAGGTACCACCAGATTTAAAACAGCAAGCCATAGTGCTCCAAGGAGAACAAAGGGTAACATTACTCTGAAAAACTGTCCTGCCGAGAGCCTGTAAAAGGTGAATAAAAACAGGTTCTGAGGGTTGCCCATAGGTGTCAGGCTGCTTCCGATATTTGCAGCAAGGGTCTGCAGTACTATTATATAGGCAGGATTAATATCTATCTTTCTGCTTATTACCAATGTCAGCGGTACGAAGGTTATAAGTGCCACATCATTGGTGACAAGCATTGAACT
>JAUZPH010000670.1 GCA_030706065.1 Bacillota bacterium
ACCCTTACTGTAAACCTGCTCACTTCTCCACAATATTTGTGGAGTATAATTCCCGTCTCTGCAATGTGGCTGGTTCTGCCGGTGCTTGGAGTTCCCTTTGCCAAAAAAAAGCTCACTCCGCTGATGCTTGTCCTTGACAATGTAACGGTGAGTATTTTTCTCGTCATAATAGACTACGTTGTTGACGGACAAGAGTGGGCCATGAGCTATGTGGTGCCCTTTGTCCTGTTTGGCTCCGCACTGATAGTAACAATAATAGTGTTATGCAGAAAGATGACCTGGAGGGAATTGTTCCTCTTTCAGCTGTCCATAGCTGCCATATGCTTTATTCCCGTAATTGCCAGCCGCTTTTTCGATTTCGTCTTCTGGCCAAGTGCCGCCTCTGCAGTGTATGGTATAATCACCATAGTGGGAATGCTGATATTTGGTGATAAAAGCCTGAAATATGAAACAAAGAAGAGATTTCACTTTTAGATGTCAAAGGTCAAAGGGCGGTCCAATATTTAGAATTGCCTTCTAAAATAGGACAGCCCTTTGAGTAATTATGGATTAATGTATCAACTTTCGTTAGTCTGTTTTGTCCTTTGAAATTGCTTTAAAAGCCTTATATAATGATTAGCTTCTCTTATAACATGGTCTCCCAGCAGAGGAAAGATGATGGATCTAATACTGCAGTTTATGAGGCCTTCCGTGCCCTGTTTCTTGAAGTCCCTGATATCCTCAGCGGCCTTTAGGCTGTCATCTGTCACCTTTCTCAGAAGTTTGAGGTCGCTCATAATGGCATTTGTCTCTGCCGTTAATTCATCAAATCTTGTTCCGAAGTTGTTTGCGGTATCAAAGAGCTTTACTTCCGTAGGATCCAGCAGACCCCTTATGAACTTTGCATGCTCCGCCATTATCCTGTTCCAGAAGGCTTCCTGGCTTACCGCCTCTTCAATGATATTGGTCTCCTCACGGCGCTGCAGCCTATAGAGCATCCTCAGATAGAAATGTGCTTCTCTTAATATATGGTCTATGAGCAGCGGGTAATTTGTAGTAAACAGCCTGCACATCAAAACATTCTGCAGGATATAGGCCTTAAAGGAAGCAATCTCATTGGCTGCTCTTATTGCCCGGTCATTCAGGTATGATACCTGTCTTGTCAAGGTGGAAAATTCAGGCCCCGGTGTGCTGCCCTGCAGAGACATTTCCATCCTGGTTATATTACTGTCAATAGGAATTGAAGTATAGTATTCCGTCTCCCTCTCAGCTGCAAGGGTCAAATCCGTAGTTATTTCGCCGGAGTTCAGTACAGCAGGGTCAACAATGCCATTAGACAGCCTGATGGTTTCCACCAGCAACTCACTGAATATATTCTTCAGATTTTCCGCCTGCTGCATCAGCAGATAATCCCGTTGAGTAAAGCCAGCCTCCAAAAATATGGAATGTTCCTTTGCTATTCTCAAGAAAAACAGGTTTAGTTCCAGCGACTGCTGAACAAATTCCCTATCGGATAACATAATACCTTCTCCTAAAAATTCTTTTCAAGAAATTATATGAGTATTGATGTCTTGGTATCCTTAGTTTATAAGCAACTACAGTAATATTTCAATATAAATTTCTCTATATATCCTCTACCCATAAACTCATACCTCTTTAATTCCCGCTCAAATTCCTTATCTCATACATGGTATAACCGGTTATTCTGTCAGCCCCCTTGGGATTATCTGCAGTCACACAGTTTTCAATGGTGACTGCGAGAATCTTGTTTCCTTTATCGTTCATATATATAACTTCGTGCGATTCATTCGTATCCTTTGATTTCAGCAGATTACTGTTAACTAATTCATTTATTCTATCAATGTTTAGGAAGCCAACTCCTCTGGTTATTTCACCGATATTTTCATCTCCTACTCTGTATTTGACAAGGTTATTTTTATAATTGAAGTAAGTAAAACTATATCTTGTTTCGCTGTTATTCTTGAATACATTAATGGTACTGTTCTGTTCGGTGTCATATTTAACAACGCTGTCAATGTTATAGTAATCATATTTACCAGCCTCTGCTTTAGACGATCTCAAAACAATATAATAAATATATCTTCCGTCCTCCGATATTTCGGATACATAGCCA
>JAUZPH010000671.1 GCA_030706065.1 Bacillota bacterium
TCCAGGCTTATTTATAATATTCTGTTAAAGCTGGGGTTCTGCACGGGTATTGCTTGTACCGGAGAAATAAAGATTGGCATTGAAACTGTGGAAAAGGGCGATACTACGGGATTCTTAAGTGCAAGAAGGGTACTGACGGATAAAAGAGTGGAAGCAGCAGTCCTTGAGACAGCAAGGGGAGGGATATTGAGAAATGGGCTTGGCTATGAAAAAGCAAAAGCCGCCATAATTACGTCACTTTCAGAAGATCACTTTGGCATGGATGGCATTAACAACTTGCAGGACCTCATAAAAATTAAATCTGTGGTACTGGAGGAGATATGCAGGGACGGCAAATGGGTGCTAAAGGCTCAGGAGGATATTATAGAAGAGGCCAGAAGAATAGCTCACCGGCGCAAAAAAGAAGGACCTGAAGAAAGAAGCTTTGAGGAAATAGCATCCTTAGTGTCCATAGACCGGACTGATATGATTGAAGAGCATATAAAAGCCGGAGGAGAGTCCTATTTTATAGAAGATGGTTTTATCATTCGGGGCAAAGACAAGAAAATGGATAGACTGGCAAGTGTGGGGGAAATTCCTTTTACATATGGAGGTCTTTCAAAGGCTAATATACTGAATATAATGTTTGCTATATCCGCAATTTCAACAATTGAAAAGGATACTGGGAAATTAGTAACCATGATAAGAAATATTCCCTGCGATATTGAGTATAACCCTGGAAGACAAAATATATTGAAGCTTGGCGAGGTTAAGGTTCTCATAGATTACGGACATAATGCTGAAGCCTATGAATTCATATATTCTATAGTTAGAGGCTTAAAGCCTTCAAGGGTAACCTCCGTTATAACTGTTGCCGGTGACAGGACAGACAGCCATATAAAGGGACTCGGGTACAGGGCCGGCATGGAAAGTGAAAGGATAATAATCCGGGAGCAGGCAGACCGGCGGGGCAGCTTGAAGGGAAGGGTAGCCGGATTGCTGGAAAAAGGCGCACTGGAAGCAGGGATCCACGAGAGTTCAATAATATTTATAGAGGATGCGGGAGAAGCTTTGAGTTATGCCTTGGAGGAAGCAGTTTCGGGAGAAGTTATTGTAATATTTACCGAGGAGCATGAAAGGGTTTTAAGAAGATTGAGTGAAAGGTCTTTTGTACCGTTATAGAGATGGGCGATTAACTTTCTCTATTGTTATAATAGGGACTAGTTTTTCATATATTGTTCTATAGTAATATAAAAGGTGTAAGCTGTGGTGGAAGGAAATATTGAAAAAAATAAATTGATGCAGTCTGTATTGAAGAAATCTGAAGGGCTTCAGAGAGGGATGAAAAGCAGACATGTGATGATGATTGCAGTTGGTGGGACTATCGGAACAGGATTATTCCTGGGCTCGGGATATGTACTTCAAGAGGCAGGGCCCGGTGGAGCTTTGGCTGCCTACATTGTCGGAGGGATTCTCATGTATATCATGATGATGTGCCTGGGAGAATTGGTGGTGGCAATGCCTGTGGCCGGGAGCACTCAGGCTTACGCTGATGAATTTATATCTCCTTCCATTGGATTTATGTCCGGATGGATAAGGTGGATTGCCTGTGCTGTGACAATAACTTCGCAGCTGGTAGCTACTTCAATTATTATGAAAAACATAATACCCGGTGTGCCGTCTTTTGTTTGGATAATAGCATTCACACTGCTTTTATTTGCCTTAAACCTCTTTCCTTCAAGAGGCTACGGAGAGAGCGAGTTTTGGTTTGCCGGCATTAAGATTATTACAATAATAGTATTTGGGCTCACAGCACTTGGCTTGATTATGGGATTGGGGGGAAGTGACTCTGCAGGTTTGAACCATGCTGCAGGCGGACAGTGGTTTCCAGGCAGCGTAAAGTCGATTCTTATAACAATAATGACTGCTTCCTTTGCATACGGTGGTGTGGATCTGGTGGCTTCCGCAGCAGGGGAGAGTGAAGAACCCGAAAAGAACCTACCCAGGACAATTTACAGAGTAATTTTTGGTCTTATACTTATCTATTTAGTGTCTCTGCTGCTGTTGTCTTTCGTACTTCCCTGGCAGGATGCAGACCTGAAGGGCAGTCCCTTTGCATATGTTTTTAAA
>JAUZPH010000672.1 GCA_030706065.1 Bacillota bacterium
TGAGCTGTCTGCCAGTTATTTCGAGAGAGATCACATACATATTATCCTTTATATGCTTTAGTATAAGCTCCCCTTCTTTTTCCTTAATGGCGAGTTCCTCATTTTCAGATGCATTATCCGGTGTCTTTTCGTCCGGCAATTCTATGATATCAAGCCTGCAGTATCTGGAAAGCCTTTTTGTATATTCCTCTAAGGCATCCCTCAGGTATTTTTCCTTTATCTTTCCTACGGTTATGAGAGATATATTCAAAGCCGGCAACTCCTTTTCATCTATATATTTTATACTTTATTATGTTTGTAAGGTGCATTTTTGTCAACGAATAAAAATGCAATCTGCATGTCCAGAACCTTCAAATTTGACAAAACCGGAAAATCCAGTTATTATTTTCTTATATTTACCTGAGAGGGGGTTTAAATCATAAGTACCAGGATGATTCATATTGAACCAAAGCTGCTGAAAAAGCTTGCTGTACCTCTTTTGGTGGTAGTACTTGTTTCTGTACTCACCACAGTGATACTTATAAAAAGAAAACATGTAACAATCGTAATAGACGGTAAGCCCACCAGCTATATCACATACAAGAAAACCGTCAGTGAAACATTAAAGAACAAGGACATAACTCTTGGGCCCAAAGACAAGATCAATCCGCCCCTTGATGACAAAATTAAAGACAAAAGCACGATAACTATAAAAAGAGCTGTAAACGTTAAACTTGCTGTTGACGGAAAAGTTTTGGACATCCTCTCTCCGGAGGAGGATATAAAGTCAGTGCTTTCAGTGGAGGGAATAGCACTGAACGGTGACGACAGAGTGGATCCCATAAGGGATACTAGACTTTCCGAAGGCTTGAATATCTCCGTAGTCAGGGTGGAGAAAAAGGTAGTGTCGGTATCTACACCCATTGAATTTAATACAGTCGTAAAAACCGACAGCAGTTTGGCCAATACAAAGAAGAAAATCGCACAGGAAGGCCAAAACGGAGAAACGGAAACCAAATACAATGTAACCTATGAGAACGGCATCGAGGTTTTGAGAACTCTGGATAGTGAAGCCGTAGTAAAAAATCCGGTAAACAAGATTGTAGTGCAGGGCACCTACCCGCTGATGCCTGTTTCAAGAGGCGGAGATCTACTTCCATATTCGAGGGTGTTCACTGCCAATGCAACTGCCTATTGGGCAGTCAGAGGAATCGGCAAAACCTACACTGCTTCGGGGAGATTGGCTGTCCGCAACCCTGACGGTTATAGTACAATAGCAGTGGACCCTACTATAATACCCTATGGAACAAAATTATTTGTTGAGGGCTATGGTTTTGCAATAGCCGCAGACACCGGTACTGGTATTAAGGGTGATAGAATTGATGTATACTTCAATACCCGCCCAGAAGCCTGTGATTGGGCTGTAAAGTACGTCAAGGTATATATATTGAACTGAAAAATTTATCCTTAACGAAAAACTTGTCCGATATCCTGCTTATAATTCAGGATTTTCGGACAAGTTTTTATTTTAGCTTGTATAGAGCTTATTCATGTAGAAAAGGCTCCTTCTCAAGTGAAAGAGCCTTTTTATTATTCTATGAAATTATTATTCTTCATCCTTTGCGCCGCAGCACTTCTTATATTTCTTTCCGCTGCCGCAAGGACATGGGTCATTTCTTCCTATCTTCTTTTCCTTGACAATAGTCTTGGAATCCTTCCACTGTTTCTGTATTTCCTTTCTCTTTTCTAAAGAGAAAATCCCGTCCCATTGTGGTAATGAATACAGATAATCAGCCTTGGCATCCAGCATATTAAAATACAATTTTTCATAATCCATGACAAAGGTTAATTCCTGTTCCGGTTCTATACTGTCCAAATCAAACTTCTCTACAAGGCTATCGTTTACACCATCTACAAAGCCCATAAAGAATTCTGGCGCAACCTCATATTTCTTTGCTAATTCATTGATGCTTCCCTTCAGCGGGCTGCTGTGGTAGGCAAGGATATCCTTGTAGATCTCCGTTTCCATCGCACTGTACTCTGCCCAAAAGGCCTCTTCCCCTTTTTGCTTTACATATTGAACAACCATATCAGTCCAATCCTTATATAA
>JAUZPH010000673.1 GCA_030706065.1 Bacillota bacterium
TGGCCAGTGCTCTTGCTATGGCTACTCTCTGCTTTTGTCCTCCGGACAGCTTTGAAGGATATTCATTGTGCTTCTCACTGAGCCCAACCTTGGCTATGAGTTTTTTTGCTCTTTCTTCTACAACCTGTCTATTCTCTTTCTTCACTGTTAACGGTGCTTCCATAATATTTTGAAGTACAGTCATATGTGGAAAGAGATTGAAGTTCTGAAACACCATGCCCATCTTTTCAATTGTCTGTCTCAGGTGCTTCTTGTTTTTAGGATCAAGCTTTTCCCCTTCAACAATTACTTCTCCATCATCAGGAATCTCCAGATGGTTAAGGCATCTCAAAAACGTACTCTTTCCAGAACCGGAAGGACCGATGATTACAAGTACTTCACCCTTTTTGACAGTTACGTCCAGACCTTCAAAGACAGTTAGCTGCCCAAATCTCTTGGTCACATTATTTGCTTCTATCATTTTCACAGAAGACATATTCTGTGTTACTCCCTCTGATTCAACATGTATAGTTAAATTATTTACTTCCAAAGCACTCATTTATTTCACCTCCATCAATATACCGACAGCTTCTTCTCTAATCTTGAGAACAGAGCAGTAATCACTGTAGTCATGATTAAATAAAGAACGCCGGCTGTCAAATAAGGCTGCCATGGATCCCCTGTATGTGATACCTGATAGGATGCTGCTCTCATCAGATCATACATTGTAAGTATGGCTACCAGTGAAGTATCCTTCAACATTGCAATAAGCTCATTTCCTACAGATGGTATTATTACCCTTATAGTTTGTGGAAGTATAATTTTCCTCATCGTAGTCCCATAGGTAAAGCCAAGGGCTTTAGCAGCTTCAAACTGCCCCTTGTCTACTGATAAAATACCGCCTCTGATTATTTCCGCCATATATGCACCTGAATTTATGCTAAGGCCAATGAGTGCTGTTGTAAACCCGGACAATGTCAATCCTATTGACGGCAATCCATCATATATAATATAAAGCTGTAGTAATAACGGCGTACCTCTAAATATCCAGGTATATCCTCTAGCAATAGTTGACAATACCTTGAAATGTGATATTCTCATTAAAGTTACGAATATACCAATAATTGTTCCGATTAACACGGAAAGAACAGTTAATTCAATTGTAAGCACACTTCCCTGAAGCAACAGTGGAATTAGCTTTCCTAGGGATCCCAATCCTGGCATTTATGTTTCCTCCTAAACTAATTTCAGTAAATTCTCTACAGTATATAAACGAAAAATTAGTGAGACTCGAAAATTTTGCAAATGATTAAGTCTCACTATTTATAAAATCTTATAGTATTACTTTTTTAATCCTACTTCTGATAAATATCAGTACCAAACCACTTCTTGGAAATGCTCGTTAAAGTTCCGTCCGCTTTTAAATCAGCCATTGCCTTATTATATGCGTCTCTTAAAGCAGTATCTTCTTTTCTGAAGGCAACACCAATAGGTTCTTCGGTCAAGTTCGATTTTGGAGTATCAAACTTGTCAGGCTGCTTTGAAGCATAATAATTTCCTACCATCGGGTCTGAAACTACAGCTTCGATTCTTCCATTCTGTAAATCCAGGAACGCATCTGTCATACCTTGATATTTCTTTATGTCCTTTGTTGTACCAAGCTTGGTTATGACTTCGTCTGCTGTCGTATTAGCCTGTACACCAACAACCTTGCCCTTTAGGTCATCCGAAGTTTTTATATTGGAAGTCCCCTTTTTAACATATATTGCTGTTCCACCGGTGATATATTGGTCTGTGAATATCATTGTCTTTTCTCTGTCTGGAGTAATACTTACGCTGGATTGGATAAGATCAAATCTCTTTGCGCTCAGAGCACCGAATATTCCATCCCAGGCAGTTGATTTCCATTCGATTTTCACTCCCATCTTCTGTGCAACGGCATTTGCTACGTCTACATCAAAGCCGACGAGATTATTGCTGTCATCTCTGTATTCCATAGGAGGATATGTGTCATCTACACCGATTACCATTGTTTTTGTCTTTTGAACCTTGTCCAATGAATTTGCATAATTCTCGCTTTTCTTACATCCGGTCATAAGGCTTGCCCCA
>JAUZPH010000674.1 GCA_030706065.1 Bacillota bacterium
AACATAATTCGCTGAATCCATTATATGGAGCGGGGGACTAAAATTCTGGGGTGAATCTTTTAAAGAGGGCAAACTCTACTGCCCAACCCGTCAACTAACCTCGCAAGCGTGATAGAGGAGGATTTTTAATGCTTAACAAAAGAGGCCTTATTGGCAATACCGCTTTTATTTTGGCAACCATTTTTTCTTTTTCGGCAGCTGTTGTAAATGATAAAAGAGAAAACGTCACCAATCTACGGGAAAACATAGTATTTTCTACACAGTCGGTGGGGATATATCAGTCAAATACCGTCAATACAGATAAAATTGTATTTAACAGTGAAGAAAATGGTGTTCCTGATGAACAAGATATTAAGGACAACCTAATTGAAAATCAAAAAACACTTCCAAGGGTTGTCGGCAAACCTGTGGCCGCGGTCAGTACAGAGAATAATAAGGCAGCAGACGCAAATAATTCATCCGTTAAAAAAACATCTGCCACCAAAACCTCTTCAAACCGGGCTTTCAGAATGCCCGTCAGTGGATCTATCACTTCTAAATTCGGCATGCGCTGGGGCAGAATGCATGAAGGTATTGACATAGGAGCATCTACCGGTACTGATGTTTATGCCGCCATGGACGGAGAAGTAACTTACAGCGGCTGGGAAAGTGGTTATGGCAACCTTGTAATAATTAGCCACGGCAACGGCTTTGAAACTTATTACGGCCATAACTCAAAGCTTTTAGTGAAAGTTGGACAAACTGTTAAGAAAGGCACCCATATATCGGAAGTTGGCAGCACTGGTGATGCCACCGGACCTCACTGCCACTTCGAAATCAGGAAAAACGGTACTCCGGTTAATCCATTCAATTACATAAATTAGTACTTCTTTGTAAACACATAAAATCATACTCAAACATTAGAATTAATAAGGCCCCAGGAGAAACAGGAATCTCCCGTGGCCTTTTACTTTTTACAAATCTAATAAAAACACTTCAAGGGAAGGCTCAGTGCCTCCACTTCCAATTACAAAATTGTTATTTCCATGGGCTCAAACTTATCGCTTATTATATGGGTGGCACAGGATATGCACGGGTCATAGGACCTAACTATCCTTCCTATTTCAACGGGCTGTTCAACATTCTGAATCTCAGTTCCAATAAGCGCCTGTTCAATTACTCCTTTTGCTCCATAGGAATCTGAAGGTGAGCAATTCCACACGCTTGGAGTAATTATATTATAGCGGCTTATTTTCTTATCCCTAATCGATACCCAATGACCCAGAGCTCCTCTGGTGGTATCCGTCATCCCCACTCCTCTTGCTCTGTCCGGAATTTCATAGTTTTTCTGATTGATATCCTGAAAATTCACCCTGTCAAGAAGCATATCCATAATTTCTATTACCTTCTTTGCCTCCAGTACCCTGGCAATGGTTCTGTCCATCATTGATACCCTGTTTTCATAATTTCCGCTCAATATCATTCTCGCAAGAGGCCCTACCTCCATGGGATACCCTTCATATCTCGGTGCTTTTACAAAGCTGTATGCTCCAGGCTTATTCATATTTGGCTCGGTATTCTCATCAAAAAGGTCTCTTTGTATATTACTTCCTTCATAACAGGAGTTATAAATATTCTCTGAAATATTTGAAGGATTTAAGGCGCTCAGCTTCCCATCAACATATGCACTTGGGTTAATATATGACAGGCTGCTTTCCTGATAGGCATCAAACATTCCGTAGGACATCAGATTCCCATAACCTCTTCCCAGGTTGAAATATTCCTTATAGTAATCTGCAATAATGTGGACATCCTCCACCATTCTATTGCTTATAAAGCTCCTGATCTCCGAAATCAGGCCCTTCAGCTGAATAAACCTCTGTGCATTCATGCTTTCCGTTACCCCGCCTACAAAAACTCCATGATTGTGGGGTGCCTTCCCGCCCAGTACTGCCAGCCCCTGGTGAGCCAGCCTGCTGTATTTTATAGCCTCCAGGTAATCCTCCGAAATCTTCTTATTCAAGTGCTGCGGGAGCCTCAAATCATAGTTCCCGCCGGTATAGACGGGCTGTATCTCCGGTGTCAGTATA
>JAUZPH010000675.1 GCA_030706065.1 Bacillota bacterium
CCGCGAGGAACAGATATATACTTTTGACGAAAAGCCCTCTTCAAGGCTTGAAGAGAAACTAAGCTATGCCTGCCAGCTCCTTTCAGAGAATAATGTCGGTATAGCCATTTACAGCGTTCCCGATCTTACCCTGCTTAAAGCTAATCAATTGTATCTTAGCTTTCTTAATGCCTCCTTTAATTCTCCCTGTAAAACCTTTGGCAGAAATATATATGACTTTATTTCCGGATATAAAGGCAGCCCTGCGGAACAGCTATTGGAGAACGCAATAGCCACCGGGAAATCTCAGTGTCTTGGAGTGTTTCAATGTGACAGGTCTGAAAAAGGTATAACTTATTGGAATAGAATGAGCACTCCAGTAAAAGAGGGTGGAAGGGTTAAATACTTAATAACCAATGTCCATGAGGTAACAGAACTTGTAGTGAACGAAAGAAAAATACAAGTCCAGGAAGAGCTTTTCAGGAATCAGAAGGAACAATTGGAGGCCATTCTTGACAACATGCAGGAGGCCATACTTGTTTTTGATAAGGATGATAATTACATACTTGCAAATAAATTAGCAAGACAGCACTTCAAAACAAGACTTCAGAAAGTAGGTGACAGCCGAAAGGAAACTGAATATTATGATCTGAACGGCAGGAAAATCCCGTCGGAAGAAATGCCTTTCTACCGCGTCAAGCATTTCGAGATCGTAAAAGATATGATCTTATACTTTAGATTGGGTGAAGAAGAGTTTTACTCTCTTGTAAACGGGACACCGGTATTCGATGAAGATAATAGATTCCTGTATGGCATCATCAGCACCCGCAGCATAACAGAATTTATTCGCAGTCAGCAGGAATTAAGTGAAATACAGCTGAAACTGTTCAAAACAGAGCAGGAAAAACGTGAGGTACTGGAAAAAGCAATAGAGATGAAGGATGAATTCCTCTCCCTTGTATCCCATGAACTCAGGACTCCGCTGAACGTCATCAGCACTGCGGTACAGGCCATAAACTATCTCTGTAAGGAGGATTTATCCGATAAAGCCGCTAAATACATAGGAATGATAAGACAGAATGCCAACAGGCAGTTAAGACTGGTAAACAATCTGCTGGACATAACCCGGGCAAATGCGGGACGCATCAATGTCAACCGGAAGAATATAGACGCAGTATTTCTCACAAAGTCCATAACCGAGTCGGTGCAGAGCTATGCCTCCCAAAAGGGAATTCATCTTGCCTTCGAGTCGTCGCTGACAAAGCTGATGATTGCCACTGATGACGAAAAATATGAGAGGATACTGCTGAATCTCCTGTCAAATGCCATCAAATTCACCCCGGGGGGTAAGTGGGTCAGGGTCAGGCTGAGCATTGAAAACGGAAATACATGCATCGAAGTTAAGGATGAGGGAATAGGCATACCTGAAGATAAAATAGATTTGATTTTTGAGAGATTCGGCCAGGTGAACAGCATTCTGTCACGGCAGGCCGAGGGCGCCGGCATTGGACTGTCCCTCGTCAAGAAATTTGTTGAAGCGTTGGGAGGAGAAATTTCCGTCAAGAGTACCTTTGGAAAGGGAACTACCTTTACCATCCTTTTGCCCGCTGATACACAAATTAATGAATACGAAGAAAAACCGGTAATGGATTTAATGGACAACCGCCTTGTAGAAATCTCCACAGTTGAATTTTCAGATATATACTTATAAAAGCAAACTAAGGCTGTGTTCCAAAATAGTAGTAGATGACCACCAACTACCACTATTTTGAAACATAGCCTTATTCCGTGCTTCACACCTATTCACCCTTCCATACGGCATGTACCATAAATTAAGCCTCTTCCTCAAAAACCTTCAAAAGTACGACTCCTTCCTTAAAGCCTCCTCTTTCCACTTTCTTTTCATTCCTTTTCCTTATCAATTCCTCTTCACTATAACCAAGGCTGCTTGCCAGGCCAGCCAGCACCTCCATTATATCTGCCAGCTCTTCCAGGTTGTTATCCTCCAGGAATTCCTGCACTTCCTCCTGCAGCTTTTCCTTGAGCAGTCCAAGCCTCTCCTCTCCCGCTGCAATCTTTATCTCATAC
>JAUZPH010000676.1 GCA_030706065.1 Bacillota bacterium
TATCTTTATCAGTTGACAATAAAGGTATATAATAGAAAGGAAATGTTACATAATAATTTTTATTGGAGGTGTATTACTTATGGGAAATGTGATCAATCTGGCGAGATGGCAGTTTGCACTGACAACGATTTATCACTTTTTTTTCGTCCCGCTGACAATTGGGCTCTCCTTCTTAATTGCATTGATGGAGACCCTGTATGTGAAGACCGGCAATAAGAAGTATAAGGAAATGACTAAGTTCTGGGGTAAACTATTTCTAATCAACTTTGCCATGGGAGTTGTGACGGGACTTGTTCAAGAGTTTCAGTTCGGCATGAACTGGTCAAGCTACTCAAAATATGTAGGTGACATATTTGGTGTGCCTTTGGCAATTGAAGCGCTCCTCGCCTTCTTTCTGGAATCTACCTTCCTTGGAATATGGATCTTTGGCTGGGAGAAGGTCAGTAAGAAGGTCCACCTTTTATCCATATGGATTGTGGCCCTGGCAACTACCATATCTGCATTTTGGATTCTGACTGCCAACTCCTTCATGCAGGAGCCTGTCGGTTACAAAGTTGAAAACGGACGGGCTGTAATGACCAGCTTTACAGAGGTAATTGGAAACGGGCACCTTTGGGTGCAATTTCCTCATACAGTTTTTTCTGCCCTGGCAACTGCAGGTTTCTTTGTTTTGGGTATAAGTGCCTATCATCTTTTGAAGAAAAATGACTCCGAATGGGTAAAAGGCTCATTGAAAATTGGCATTATCGTTTCATTGTTTTCCACTGTACTTGTTATTGGCGCTGGGGACCTTCAGGGCAAGTATCTTGTCAAGAATCTACCGATGAAGATGGCAGCGGCAGAGGCAATATGGGATTCCAAGGACCCTGCCCCCTTCAATGTAGTAGCCCTGATAGATGAAAAGGACAGGAAGAATACCTTTGATATCAGTCTTCCGAACCTGCTGAGCTTTATGAGCTATAATAAATTCACCGGCAGAGTGGAGGGAATTAATGATATTCAGGCTCAATATGAAAAGCAGTACGGACCGGGAAATTATATACCAAACGTAACTTTATCCTTTTACACTTTCAGGTTGATGGTTGCAGCAGGAATGTTGATGCTTTTGCTGTCTCTGTTGTCACTATACCTGTTTATCAAAAAGAAGATTCAGGACAAGACCTTGCTGCTTAAGATACTTCTTCCCGCAATAGCGCTGCCGTATCTTGCCAATACTGCAGGATGGATTTTAACGGAGGTAAGCCGAAGCCCCTGGATAGTCTACGGGCTGCTTAAGATAGACCAGGCGGTTTCACCAAATGTTACTGCCGCTTATGTTTTAACTTCGTTAATTGTCTTTATTCTCGTTTATACGGTATTAATCATCATCGATGTGAAGTTTATGTTTAAATTTGCCAAGCAATCTCCTATAGAAGCGGATTCATCAGAATCAAGCCTGAAGGATAAAAAGGAGGGATCATTATGGATTTAGCGGCTGTTTGGTTTGTACTGATTGCTGTTTTGTTTATAGGCTTTTTCTTCCTGGAGGGCTTCGACTTTGGAGTAGGGATTTTGCTCTGGTTCCTGGGTAAGAAAGATGAGGAAAGAAGAGCAATAGTAAACAGCATCGGGCCCTTCTGGGATGGAAATGAGGTTTGGCTTATAACTGCCGGAGGTGCAATATTTGCTGCATTCCCAATCTGGTATGCAACTATGTTCAGTGGATTTTATCTTGCTTTGCTGGTAGTGCTTACAGCACTTATACTCAGAGGAGTCTATTTCGAGTTCAGAAGCAAGAGGGAAAGTGGAATCTGGAGAAGAAACTGGGATATCATCATGGTTGTCAGCAGTGCACTGCTGGCGGTATTATGGGGAACAGCCATGGCTAATCTCATCAAAGGTGTACCTATAGATGACAAGATGAATTATGCTGGGGGCTTCTTCGATTTAATCTCCATCTATACCATCTTTGCCGGAATTACCTCACTGCTCGTATTCCTATTTCACGGTGCAATTTTCATTAATTTGAAAACCGAGGGGGCAATAAGAGAGAGAGCATTGAAGGCTGCTGCA
>JAUZPH010000677.1 GCA_030706065.1 Bacillota bacterium
ATTACGACCAGGAAGATAATGCAGTGTGGATAACCATAGGAGCTGCACCTGAGATCTTAAGATATATTGTCCAAAAAGGTTCCATTGCTATTGATGGAGTAAGCCTGACTGTGGCATATGTGGATGACTCCGTATTTAAAGTTTCTATTATTCCGCATACCAAGGATATGACAACACTGCTTCGTAAGAAGGCTGGTGATGCGGTAAATCTTGAGTGCGATATGATTGGGAAATATATTGAAAAGTTTCTTGGTGCCAAAGAACAGGCGCCGGTTAAAAGCGGCATAGACTTTAACTTTTTAAGTGAAAATGGATTTGCATAAGGGCAAAAGGGAGGATGGAAAATGTATAAATTCAACACAATTGAAGAGGCAATCGAAGATATCAAGCTGGGCAAGATAATTGTTGTGGTTGACGATGAGGACAGAGAAAATGAAGGAGACCTTTTGATGGCTGCAGAAAAGGTAACTCCGGAAGCCATTAATTTTATGGCGAAGTATGGCAGGGGGTTAATATGCATGCCGGTGGCTGGTGAGAGATTAAGAGAATTGAACATTGTTCCAATGGTAGCTCATAATACGGACTCACATCATACGGCTTTTACCGTATCAATAGATGCGGTCGAAACAACTACGGGTATATCGGCCTATGAAAGAGCCGCTACTATACGGAAGGTTCTTGATTCTGATACCAAACCGGAGGATTTCAAGAGGCCGGGGCACGTGTTTCCTCTGGAAGCAAAGGCCGGCGGAGTATTAAAAAGGGCGGGACACACTGAAGCTGCTGTAGATTTGGCTAACCTCGCCGGGATTTACCCTGCAGGAGTGATATGCGAGATTATGAATGAAGACGGTACTATGGCCAGGGCTCCGCAGCTAATGGAATATGTGAAAGAACATAATCTTAAAATAATAACCATTGCTGACCTGATCTCTTACAGAAGAAAAAATGAAACTTATGTAAAGAGGGCAGCTGAGGCAAAGATGCCAACAAAATATGGTGATTTTAAGATGATAGGCTATGAAAACATGTTGAATGGTGAGCATCATGTTGCATTAGTAAAAGGTGATGTTTCGGACGGTGAACCTGTGCTTACAAGAGTTCATTCCGAATGTCTTACCGGTGATGCATTTGGTTCCTTAAGATGTGACTGCGGAGAACAATTTGCTTCTGCTATGAAAGAAATAGAAAAGGAAGGCAGAGGGGTACTGTTATATATGAGACAGGAAGGCAGGGGCATAGGGCTGATAAATAAAATTAAGGCCTATGGATTACAGGATCAGGGAATGGACACAGTGGAAGCAAACCTGGCTTTGGGATTTCCGGCAGATTTAAGGGACTATGGCATTGGTGCTCAGATTCTTGCAGACCTGGGAGTTAAGAAGGTAAAGCTTATGACTAATAATCCAAAGAAGATGGCGGGGCTCACCGGATACGGTATAGAAATTGTGAATAGAGTACCGATTCAGATGAATCACAATGAAAGAAACGAATATTACTTAAAAACAAAAAAGCAGAAATTGGGACATATGTTGAATTTCAGTGAAGATAATAAAGATAAAAATTAACTTTATAGATTTATTTAAGAAATGGGAGGAAAGAAAATGAAAACTTATGAAGGAAAATTAGTGGCTCAAGGGTTAAAATTCGGTATTATTGTAGGAAGGTTTAACGAGTTCATCGGGGGCAAACTTCTTTCAGGAGCGCTGGACGGCTTAAAAAGACACGGAGTAGAGGAAGAAAATATTGAAATAGCCTGGGTACCGGGAGCCTTTGAAATCCCGCTGGCAGCAAAGAAAATGGCAAAGACTAAAAAGTATGATGCGGTTATCTGCCTTGGAGCAGTAATCAGGGGAGCTACACCACATTTTGATTACGTATCAAGTGAAGTTTCAAAGGGTATAGCCAGCGTATCCTTGGAAACTGAAGTGCCTGTAATATTTGGGGTGTTAACTACAGATACTATTGAGCAGGCAATAGAGAGGGCGGGTACAAAGGCGGGAAATAAGGGCTACGACGCTGCAGTTACAGCAATTGAAATGGCAAATC
>JAUZPH010000678.1 GCA_030706065.1 Bacillota bacterium
ATAAATGCCGAAAGCTTTAAAATTGGGGAGAATGATCTTAAACTGGCACAAAATTTAATCCTGGCAGGAATGGAACATGCCAAATTCCTGAGACAAATACAAGTATGGGCGGACTTCGAGATGCCCAGGCACTGGTGGTCGGAAATGGATACCTACCACTTCAATAGTAAAAACTCATGCAGCACAATGCATAAGCTTCTAAATAAGCAGACGCCAATATCAATAGATATGTTTGTCATCTGTAAAGAAGATGAAGAAATAATGAACGGTGTAATTTACAGATTGAATGAAATCAGAGAAGAATTTTTAAATGCTGTAGACCAGAAGACAAAAGATTATCTACTTTTAAGGGCAAAGAGACTGTTGCCTGAAGGGTTTCTACAGCTCAGAACAGTGAATACGAATTATGCGGAGATAAGGAATATGTGGTTTCAACGAAGGCATCACCGTTTAAAAGAGGAATGGATAGACATATTTTGCAGTTGGGTTGAGAGCTTGCCCTATGCTAAAGAATTAATTATGCTGGAAAGGTGAATAGGTTACTGATTTGTGCCAGGTCCTGAGGAAAATGCATGGTTTTCTCCAATGAGAGAAACAAGGCCTCATAGTAAGCATAAAAAGTGTGAACTGCATTACAATGCTGCTCACACTTTTGTTTTTGGGAAAGATATCTATATCAAAAGCTCTTTCAGAAGTTCATCTTCATGTAGAAGCCTTATGGCTCTTTCTCTATTTTCCGGCTGATGAATACATGTACAGCGGTTAGGCTTGATATTTGGAGCCTCCTGAATGGCTTTTTCAAAATCTGATTTTTTCATTCCAAGGGTTTTAACATGATCAAAGAAGCCGGTAGAGGTAAAGATCTTTGTGACCCTTTCATATCTGTGGTTCTGAACCTTACTCATAAGATATGTTGCAACTCCAACTTGAATACCGTGAAGCTGGGGCTTTACGCATAACTTGTCAAGGGCGTGGGAGATGAGGTGCTCGCTGCCGCTGGACGGAGCACTGTCGCCGGCAATCTCCATGGCTATACCGCTCATGGTGAGGGAATCCACCAATTCCTTCAGGAAAAAATCATCCTTGATAGTTTTGAATTCTGTTCTTACGAAGCTGTTTACGGCTTTCTTGGATATCATCACCGCAAAGTCATCCATGACGGCTCTGCCGTTCTGCTCTTCAAACTGCCAGTCGTACAGTGCGGTTATTTTAGAAACCAGGTCGCCAATGCCGGAATAAAGAAATTTCTCCGGGGCGCTGCGTATTACATCTATGTCTACAATTATTCCATAGGGCATTGCCGCAGAGACGGAGGTTTTTCTGCCTTCGATCATCAATGAGGCATTAGAGCTTGAGAAGCCGTCATTGGAGGTTGAGGTCGGAACACTGATAAAGGGAAGCTTTGTCAGGAAGGCCATGTACTTGGCAGCATCAAGTACCTTGCCGCCTCCAATGCCTACCACCGCATCCACCTCTTTGGGTATTGAGAATGCATGATGTATTATATCCTGTATATCCACATCATCAATTTCATTCACGGTGAGTGGCTCAAGGCTGCACTTTTGAAATGAAGAGAGGACAATATCTCCAAAGAGGCCAAGCAGCCCGCTGCCGAAATATACTGCAAGGGTCTTAAACCCGTTTTTATGTATCAGGTAACCAATGTTTGAAAGATTCCCCTTACCTACATCCAAAATTGATGGAATCGCTATTCTGTGTACACTTCTTTTCATCCTATCACCTTCTTTCAGTAAAATATATACTATAATTTTAACATAATGAAGAAGAATTATTGGTACAATTTCTTAATAAGTCCATATCATCCTTCGAAAGTTACTTAATATTTTAACATTGAAAACGTATTCCAATGTATCTGGCGATTGATGCATTTCATAATATATGAATTGATAAGTGACAATAGTTGTGCATTTATATGAGGATTTTATAATATAATTGTAGAAAATGTAATTAAAACTAAATATTGTATACATAGGAACAATTAGTATATAATATAATACAGATGTATTATAACAGTTTTCTTATCAAT
>JAUZPH010000679.1 GCA_030706065.1 Bacillota bacterium
ATTAGTAAATATCGGCCCCTTCTTCAGCTCAAAGTTGCTTGTCTGCATATTAAAGACCTTTGTCCCTGTTACATCTGCAGGCATAAGATCGGGGGTGAATTGTATCCTCTTGAAGTCCAAGGATAATGTTTTTGCCAGTGCTCTGACCATTAGAGTCTTGGCCAGCCCGGGAACACCCTCCAAAAGCACGTGTCCTCCGGATATTAGGCTTATAATTGCCTGTTCAAGGAGTATGTCCTGCTCCACAATAACCTTCCGGAGCTCCAGGCTTATCTTTTCTATCGATTCCTTTACATTGTTCGTTTCAAAGCTTTCCAATATGAATCTCTCCTTTTACTCAAAATATTCTTTAACTGCTCCAGGGCTGTAAGTACCTGAATATATTCCTTGGCCTTAACCTTTCCTGCAGGCCTGTGCATGAACTCATATACCTTCCTGGCCCCGGCGAGGTTTGGCAGTTCCTGCCGCTGCCACAGCTCCAGCCAGTCGTCATGGCTGCTGTTTATCTCTCTCAAAAAGCTTTTATAGTAATTTTCCACAATAAGATTCCAGCACTTGGCATGTCTATAAAGGGCAGACACTGAATATAGATATTCATTTCCATCTCTCTCAACCTCATCATAGAGAGGAATAGGCTTTCCAAAACGCCTTCCTTTAAAAATGAAAAATGCCATTAAGGCCAATAATAGCTGGTAGACAATGAACTTATCTTCCATGGTCATGTATCCCCAAAGGCTCTTTTCCTCGGCTTGAACAGTAAAATGCCTCTCGTTGAAATACAAGGCCCCGTGGTTTTGTATCTTCATTGACATCAGAAGTTCATAGGCATAATCTTTATCCTTTATAATGGCGCTGTTTGCCAACTTTCTTACATCTGACATTATTACATTTCCCTTTTCATAGCTGTATTCAACAAGGCCAGGGGCTGTATCCTCCGGTTCCCCATATCCAACATATCCATAGCCGCCTTCAACAAGATATATGAGAGTACCGCCTTGGGCTACCCATTCCTTAATTCTGCTGTCATTGACATCAAAATTACCACCGGATACAACTATCTGTATGCTGTCGGTATTCTGTTCCTCAATGGGCTCGATAGTCCTTTCCACCGGGTATCTCAGTTCCTTCAGGGTTTCAAAGAATATGCTCAAGCCTGTTCTTGTTTTATTCCCTACAGTGTAGTCCGGTTCCTTGCTTCCTCTGGAGTTTGACAAGTAAAAAGCAAGCCCCAGGAATAATGTGATTAGTATGAAGAAGGCCACCAAGTCCCTATTTATTCTTGCTTTCATTTACTGTCACCCCATTCCAAAGCTCATTTAAATTATAACTCCACTTTTCATAGATTTCTCTATCCTCAGCCTTATGACCGTACCATACCAGGTTAAAGGTATCTATGCAGTACCGGAAATTTGCCAGAAGCTTAAATTCCCGCCTCTTCAGAAAATAATACATCTCCTCATTGGTCTTTGCCTCATCGAGATAGAGGATGTTCTTTTCATGCATCATCAGCAGCAACGCAATAAAATCATATCTGATTGCCCCTCTTATATCTCCTTCAGCCAGGGAAAGAGCAGCCTTCTTCTTCAGAGTAACCGGTGTTGTATCCTCGTCAATCTTCTCTCCCAGTATCTCCGTTACCTTTCTTCTTCTTTCGAAGGACTTGCCTATCCTTATTACTATAAACACTATCAGGGCCAAAATTATCAAAAGGCTCAGAATAAGAATTACGGTAGAGGCTCCGCTGGATATGCTGAAGGCATTGGCAGCCTTTGAAACTGTCCCTGCCAGGAGTTTCATCAACTCTTCTTCTATCCTCTGTCTGATATTGGCTACAAAATCCGCGATGCTGCTCGCAAGATTTTTATATTCCGGCCGGCCGGCTATTTTATCTACAGTGTTACTGAATTCAGTTTTGGTCGGGTCTATTATATACAACAGTTCCACTTGGCTGCATCCTTTCATAGTTATTTTGGACTTCCCTCAGCCTGACTCTTATGTCCAGTCCTTCCTTTTTAAATCTGAGATTGAAATACAG
>JAUZPH010000068.1 GCA_030706065.1 Bacillota bacterium
AGCATCTGGGCCACGGGGGTTGCTTCCAGCTTGCTGCCTTCCATGTCTCTTATGTCCTGGAAGGTAATCTCGAAATCGCCTCCCGCAGGGCGGAGTATTTCGGCACTTTCGCCTTCAAAAACCTTGTTTCTCTGCTCAATGACTGCGGTCTTTTTCTCCTCGTCATAGCTTCTTACTATTCCGACAATGTCATAGTTTCTAATATAAGAAGAGTTCTCATATACCTGCTTGTCGGGGTCGCTAAAATAGAAGCCGGTATAATACTGCCTGTGGCTTACCTTGTCAAGGTCCTCCAGCCATTTTTTCCTGAAAGTATATTCCTTTGGATTTTCAAAATAGGAATCGATAGCTTCTCTGTAAGCCTTGGTTACCTCTGCTACATAGAAGGAGCTTTTCATCCTGCCTTCTATCTTAAAGGAATTGATCCCTGCCGCTACCAGCTCCGGAATGTATTCAATCATGCACAGGTCCTTGGAATTCATGATGTAACTTCCCTTGTCGTCCTCCATCACTTCATAGTATTCCCCCGGGCGCTTTTCCTCCATCAGGTAGTATTTATACCTGCAGGGCTGGGCACAGGCGCCGCGGTTGGCATCCCTTCCGGTAAGGTAGTTGGACAAAAGGCATCTTCCTGAATAGGACATGCACATGGAGCCATGTACAAAAGCCTCTATCTCAAAGTCCGCCGGAAGCTTTTTCTTCATTTCGATTATCTCATTCATGGACAGTTCCCTTGCCAGTACTATCCTTTTTATACCCTGCTTATACCAGAACATTGCGGATTTATAATTAACATTGTTGGCTTGGGTGCTTAGGTGGAGCTCAAGGCCCGGCACAACTTCTTTTGCCGTCATTATAATGCCAGGATCCGAGACTATTGCGGCATCCACGCCAATGTTATACAAATCCGTCAAATACTCTTCCAGACCCTCCAGATCTTCATTGTGAGGGAATACATTCAATGCAACATAGGCCTTGCGGTTTCTGTCATGGGCATATTTAATACCCTCCTCCAGCTCACAATTGCTGAAATTATCTGCAAATGCTCTGAGGTTAAGCTTATTGCCGCCCAGATATACCGCATCGGCACCGAAATCAATGGCGGTCTTCAGCTTCTCCAGATTTCCTGCAGGTGATAGTAATTCCGGTTTCTTCACTTAGTCATCCCTCCTTTTCATCATCGCAATGCCATCTCCCATAGGGATGATGGAAGTTATCAGATTTTCATCCTTTGTTATCATGTCTATATATTTCTTCATTCTCTTTACAATGGTAATCTTTCTTCGTATCACAAGCTCCCGTGAGGCCACCATTCCCTTGTAAAGGACGTTGTCCGCAATAATGATACCGCCTTTACTCAGCAGTCTAAGGCAGTGTGGGTGGAAGACATTATAGTGTCCCTTGCCTGCATCTATAAAGACAAGGTCATACTTTCCCTCCAGCCCTTCCAGCACCTCCAGACAGTCTCCCTTGAGCACCTTTATCTTGTCCTGAAGGCCCGCCTTATTTATATTCTCCTCTGCTAAGAGTATCATCTTCTCATCACGTTCTATTGTGTCTATCTTTTCTATATCATCACTGCATTTTGCCATCAATACGGAAGAATATCCTATAGCAGTGCCCAATTCCAGTATGGCCCTTGGCTTTGTTATACTTATCATCAGTTCCAGAAAGTTAGCAACCTCTTTATGAATAATTGGCACTTTGTTATTTTCAGCATAGGATTCCAACTCGGTCAGTATACCCTCATGTGCCGGTATCAATTCTCTGATGTACTTCTCCATATAATCATAAGTAACGTTGCTCATTTTATTCCTCCATGTCTGTCTATATAGAACCCATTAAAAGGCTCACATTGTGCCGAGCAAAATATCCAATCTTCACGGATTTTTGGGAGAGCAGAATGTAATAGACTTTTGGGGTTCTGTATTGTTATTTTCCATACTTCGATGCTGCAGCCAAGTGCTGCTCGTAGGTCTCACTGAATACGTGGGTACCGTCTTTTTTCGCAAAGAAGAACAGATATTTTGTCTGTGCAGGGTTCATTGCTGCTTCTATAGACTCTTTTCTCGGGTTACAAATCGGTCCTTCGGGCAGTCCTGCCACAACATAGGTGTTGTAGGGCGAATTAATCTTGGTATCCGCCTCGGTAAGCTGTTCTTTGTGCACTCCCAGGGCATATTGAATGGTGGCATCGGACCCCATTGTCATACCCAGTTTCAACCTGTTGGTAAATACAGAGGACACGATAGGCCTCTCATTAGGAGCCTTAACTTCACTTTCAATCATTGACGCCAGGGTTACGATTTTATCTACTTCATCATCACCGAGTACTATTCCTGTTTCCTTTTGAGCATCCTGAAGCTTCTTCTCGAAATTGCCCAGAAGAATCTTTATTACATCATTTCCCTTGGAGTTCTTATCCATATAATAGGTATCCGGGTATAAGAAGCCTTCTAAAGCATATCTTCTTTTGGAATCACTTTTAACATAAGCGGGAAGTTTATATTTCTTAACAGCATCAATAAAGTCCTTTGAGGATATAATTCCCTTTGTCTCCAAAACCTTGGCTATATCATCTATAGTTGTACCCTCCACTATGGTAACCTTAACCGCATTCGGATCCTTTGGTACCGCATTGGCAATAGCATTGAGAATATCCCGTGTAGTCATGCCCGGCTGAACTACAAACAGGTAGCCTGCATTTATCTTGATATTCTGTGAATGACTTTTGGCATAATACTTCACTATAAAGGAATTGCTTATATCTGCCTTGGAATCCACTCTTGATATTATGGTACTTATGTTGTCACCTACTTTTATCTCAATGGTTACAGGTGCCTTTAGATTTTTCAGAGGATTTTTCACTGAACTATTATAATAATAGCTTATGCCGATAGCAAGGGTCATCACTATTATCCAAACAACGGATACAATCTTTATTAACTTCTTTACCATTCTATATCCCCCCGTGAAACTTAGGAAATTATTCCCCCGTCTTCTTAGATGCCTTCTTTCTCATTTCTGTATTTAATATTCTCTTTCTCATTCTTACAGTCTTTGGTGTTACTTCTACCAGTTCATCATTATTAATGAACTCCAGGCACTGTTCCAGGGACATTCTGGTTACAGGTGTCAATCTCAAAGCTTCGTCGGAGCTTGATGAACGGGTATTGGTCAAATGCTTTTTCTTGCAGACATTTACCTCTATATCATCAGCCCTTGAGCACTCTCCCGCAATCATTCCCTCATATACCGGTGTTCCCGGATCTAAAAACAGCGTACCTCTTTCCTGAGCATTGTAAAGCCCGTAGGTTACGGCTTCACCGGTTTCAAATACCACCAGGGAACCCCTGGTTCTCTGAGGTATGTCACCCTTGTACTCATCATAGCCTTCAAATACATGGTTCATAATACCATTTCCCTTTGTATCCGTTAAAAAGTCATTTCTAAAACCGATAAGCCCTCTGGCAGGCACTAAAAACTCCAATCTAACATAGCCGTTTACCGCTGAAGTCATGTTGAGCATTTCTGCCTTTCTCGGCCCCAGCTTTTGAATTACAGCACCCATAAATTCTTCCGGTACATCTATTGTGAGGAATTCTATAGGCTCAAGGGTTTTTCCTTTTTTCTCCTTGAAGATTACAGAAGGCTTAGATACCTGGAACTCATAGCCTTCTCTTCTCATGGTTTCAATAAGAATGGAGAGATGCAGCTCCCCTCTTCCGCTTACCTTGAAGCAGTCCGGTGAAAGCTCCTCAGCCCTCAGGCTGACATTGGTTTCAAGTTCCTTCATAAGACGGTCTCTCAGATGTCTTGAAGTAACATATTCTCCATCTTGTCCGGCAAAAGGCGAGTCATTTACCAGGAAGTTCATGCTTATTGTAGGCTCATCTATGTCTACGAAAGGAAGGGCCTCCGGTGCGGTGCTGTCCGCAATGGTTTCACCTATGTTGACATCGCCAAGGCCGCTGACGGCAACTATATCCCCCAGTTTTGCCTCTTCCACCTCAACTCTTTTCAGGCCGTTGTACACATACAGGCCGGAAACCTTCATATTATTAGTTTTTCCATCCTTACGGATTATAGCCACCTGCTGGTTTTTTCTTATAATTCCTCTTTCTATCTTACCTATACATATTCTTCCCACATACTCGCTAGAATCAATAGTTGTTGCCAGTAACTGCAGAGGCATATCTACATACCCTTCAGGAGCTTTTACATTACTGATGATTGTCTCAAAAAGCGGCCCCATATTGTCGCTTTCAACGTCTACATCCAAAGTAGCATAGCCTTCCCGGGCTGAACAGTAAACAATTGGGAAGTCCAGCTGTTCATCAGTGGCTCCAAGCTCAATGAACAGGTCGAAAACCTCATCGATGACATCCGTCGGCCTTGCATCCTGTCTGTCTATCTTGTTGATTACAACTATCGGGCTCAAGCCCAATTCCAGGGCCTTGCGAAGCACAAACTTTGTCTGCGGCATAGTGCCCTCATAGGCATCTACCACCAGCAGTACGCTGTCCACCATCTTCAATACTCGTTCCACTTCTCCGCCAAAATCAGCATGTCCCGGAGTATCTACAATATTTATCTTAATATCGTTATAGGTTACCGCAGTATTCTTTGACAGTATTGTTATTCCTCTTTCCCTTTCCAGGTCATTGGAATCCATTACCCTTTCCTGAACCCTTTCATTGGCTCTGAATACATGACTCTGTCTCAAAAGTGCATCCACCAGGGTAGTCTTGCCGTGGTCAACGTGCGCAATTATTGCAATATTTCGTATATCTTCTCTTACGTATTTGTTCATAGAATCCTCCATTAAATTTATTTCAACCATAAAATAAAATTGGATACGTCGTACCCAATTTTATTTCAGCTATACTCATTCTAATATTATACCTGCTAAATGTCAACTTTTAGCGGCAGTTTATAGTTTAAGTTGCTTCCCTATTATTATATTTCCATTATAATAGGAAGAATCATCGGCTTTCTCTTAGTCTTTTCATAAAGGAAGTTTCTCAAATCTTCCTTTATATTTGTCTTCAGAGTAGCCCAATCCGTTATATGCTTTTCTTCGCAATGTTTCAGCGAATCTTTTACTATGTCCCTGGCTTCTTCCATTAAATCCTCGGATTCACGGACATAGACAAAGCCTCTTGAAATTATGTCCGGGCCTGCTATTACAGTTCCGGTCTCCTTTTCCATGGTAACTACTACTGTCAGGATACCGTCCTGTGAAAGATGCTTTCTGTCCCTAAGAACTATATTCCCAACATCTCCGACTCCAAGTCCGTCTACAAATACATTGCCGGAGGCAACGGTACCGTTCTTCTTCATGGAATCTCTGCCTACTTCAATTACATCTCCTATATCCGCTATAAGGGTATTGGCACTAGGAAGTCCCAGTTTTACCGCCAGTTCTGAGTGCTGCTTCAAGTGCCTGTATTCACCGTGAACGGGTATGAAGAACTTTGGCTTTACAAGAGTGTGGATCAGCTTCAATTCCTCCTGATAAGCGTGTCCGGATACATGTACGTCTGCCAGCGCCTCATATATAACCTCAGCACCGTATTTGAAAAGCTGATTTATTACTCTTGATATCAATTTTTCATTCCCCGGTATGGGAGTTGCAGATATGATAACCATATCACCGTCAACAATGGACACCTTTTTATGCTCATTGCTGGCCATCCTTGACAGTGCGGACATCGGCTCACCTTGGCTTCCGGTGGTTATTATGGCAATCTTGTCAGGGGAATATTTATTTATCGCATCGACATTTATAAGTGATTCCTTTTCAAGTTGGAGATATCCAAGCTCCGTGCCAACGGCCACCATATTTTCGATGCTTCTGCCGGAAACTGCTACCTTTCTTCCGTATTTCACTGCAGCGGTTATTATTTGCTGAATTCTGTGTATATTGGAAGCGAAAGTTGCCACTATTATTCTGCCCTTTGCATTGGCAAAATATCTTTCAAAGGTGGCACCCACAGTGCTTTCAGACATTGTATAACCGGGACGCTCAACATTTGTGCTTTCTGCCATCAGGGCAAGAACACCTTTACGGCCAAGCTCTGCAAACCTTGGCAGGTCTATTACTTCTCCATCAATTGGATTATAGTCAACCTTAAAGTCTCCGGTATGGATAACTACACCAATTGGTGTGTGAATGGCAATGGCAACAGAATCTGCTATACTGTGATTTACCTTTATAAATTCTACAGCTATACTATCCAGCTTAACTATATCCTTAGGATTAACCCTCCTAAGCTCAGTTACACTTAACAGGCCGTGTTCCTTCAGCTTCATTTCAACTATTCCAAGGGTCAGCTGAGTGCCGTAAACCGGAACATTGATCTGTTTTAATACATAGGCCAGGGCACCAATATGGTCTTCATGCCCATGTGTCAAGAATATACCCTTCACCTTATCAACATTTTTCAATAAATAGCTTACATCCGGTATTACAATATCTATACCGAACATCTCTTCATCAGGAAACTTGAGTCCACAGTCGATGACGATAATCTCGTCTTTGTATTCTATGACTGTCAGATTCTTTCCTATTTCACTTACTCCTCCGAGGGGTATTATCTTAATTTTTTCCTTATCCCTCCTCATTAAATCATCCTCCTTTTATCCGATGCTACTTTTTAGAGCATTCGTTGCATATTCCATAAAACTTGACACTATGGTTCTGTATTAAAAACTTGTATTTTTCTTCAATGTTCGCTTCCAGCGCCTCAAGAAGGTCACCTTCAACCTCTATTACCTTGGAACATTGGGTGCATATAAGATGGTGATGTTGATGATTCTCTTCCTCGTGCACAAGCTCATACCTACTGCAGTTATCTCCCAAGTCAAGTCTGCTTACAACTCCCATTTCCTCTAAAAGCACTATTGTTCTATAAACGGTAGCAAGACCTATTTCCGGACAATCTTCCTTTACCAAATCGTAAATTTCTTCTGCAGTTAAATGCTTACCCTCATTATCCACTATAATATCAAGTATTGCCCTTCTCTGGGGGGTAAGCTTGTAGCCCTGTGACTTCAGGCTTTCCTTTAATTTACTAATCTCATCAGAACGCATCTTTCCCATCTTCTATACCTCTTTACCTATATTATAACCTTTCAATTTAAGTCGTAATCCGAAAATATTGCTTCATATGCTTCTGTCACCATCTGGAACTCTTCCTCGTCCTCTATGGAAACAAGCACATCATTGCCATCCTCGTCCTTGTCAATCCTCAAGGCTACTGCCTCTTCCTCTTCCCCTTCCATTGGGACAACGATTACGTATTCTTTGTCCTCAACATCAAATTTGGTTATTACCTCAAATTCCGTTTCATTTCCGTCCTCATCGGTAAGTACTAGTGATTCTACTTCATTATCCATATATATCCTCCTTTTATTTATTTGCCTGTCGATCCAGATATCCCTGTAAAATATACATTGCAGCCAGTTTATCCACAATTTTTTTCCGCTTCTCCCTGGAGAGGTCCGCTTCCAGCATGACTCTGTGAGCCGCAACAGTTGTAAGCCTCTCATCCCAGGTCTCAATCTTTATTCCGGTTTTAGCTCCTACCTTCTCGGCAAAGCTCAAGGTCTTTTCTCCCCGGGGCCCGATGGTACCGTTCATATTCTTGGGCAAGCCCACTACTATGACGCTGCACATATATTCCTTTGCATACCGGTCTATCTCGTCAAGGTCTGCATTTATATTTTTTCTCTTTATTGTACAGATTCCCTGAGCGGTAAAGCCCAAGGGATCACTGACAGCCACACCTATTGTCTTGTCACCAACGTCCAATCCCAGCACACGCATATTATTCCCCTATCCTTAAAATAAAAATGCCCTAAAAAGGGCATTTTTATTTTATACCTAAATAAAATTTTAAAACTTCTTCAAGAATTTCATCACGTTCAAGCTTTCTTACCAAGGCTCTTGCGCCGTTATAATTGGTTATGTACGTCGGATCTCCCGATATAAGGTACCCTACCAATTGATTAACAGGGTTGTAGCCTTTTTCTTTCAGTGAATCATATACTTGAGTTAAAATTGCTTTGGTTAAATCCCTTTTATTGTTTATAAAGTTAAACTGCATTGTATTATCTGCTCTATCCATGATCAATCTGTATAAAATCATATAGCATGATTTATTACAGCCTTCACCCCCTTGCTATAAAACTTTAGCTTAAGGTTTAGAGAACACATTGAAAGTCTCACATTGTGCCTTTGTAAAATATCCATTCTTCACATGTTTTTGCGAAGGCAGAACGTAGTAGAGTTTTTGTGTTCTATAATATAATTATTCTAAATTTAGCATATTTATATACTGGCAAAGATTTCTATACTATATATTATAAATTAAATTTTAATAAAAGTATACTATTTAACCAAAGTTTCTAATAACTTTTCTACAATACCTATAGCTTCAACTATCTTTTCAGGTTCTTTTCCTCCTGCCTGAGCCATATCCGGCCTTCCGCCGCCGCCTCCTCCGGTAACTGCAGCCACTTCTTTAATTATCTTTCCGCAGTGTACGCCTTTTTCCACGGCATCCTTGCTGGCCATGGCAAGAAGCAATACTCTTCCTTCATAAACACTGCCCAACACCACTACTCCGGTACCTATCCTGCTTCTCAGCCTGTCTCCCATGTCTCTCAAGCTTTCGTTATCCATATTGTCTACTACAGCACTTATAAGCTTGACACCCTTCACTTCTTTAATATTGTTCAGGATATCCCCTTCTGCAGACTTTGCTATTTCTCTCTTTAATTCATTTATTTCTTTGTCTCTTTCCTTTATCTCCTGAATTACGGTTTGTGCCTTGTGGACAACTTCCTTCAAAGAGCACTTTAGGCTGCCGGCAACTTCCCTTATTACACTGAGCTTCTCATTGAGGTATTTTAATGCATTAAGGCCAGTAATAGCCTCTATTCTTCTTATACCTGCAGCAACTCCGCTTTCGGAGGTTATTTTAAAGAGGCCGATCTCTCCGGAATTTCTAACATGGGTTCCTCCGCAGAGCTCCATGCTGAACTCGCCTACATTTACTACTCTTACAACATCGCCGTACTTTTCATCGAAAAGTGCTGTTGCGCCATTTTTTCTTGCCTCTTCAATGCTCATCTCCTCGGTGTTTACGCCCATGGCTTCAAGAATTTTTGCATTGACTATTTCCTCTACCCTTGTAAGTTCCTCTTCCGTCATGGCAGTGAAATGTGTAAAGTCAAATCTTAACTTGTCGTCCTCTACAAGTGAACCGGACTGATGAACATGCTCACCAAGCACTTCTACCAACGCCGACTGCAGCATATGAGTAGCAGTATGGTTTCTTCTTATATTGTTTCTTCTGCTGAGGTTAACTTCCAGGGTAACCATATCTCCAGGTGCAGCACTGCCCCTTGTTACACTGATATAATGTATGGCCTTTCCGGAAATATTCTTCTTGCAGTCCTCAACCTTTGCTTCAAAATTCTCGTTGAATATGATACCGGTATCTCCTACCTGCCCTCCCATTTCAGCATAGAAAGGAGTTTCTTCTGTGAGAAGTATTCCCTTTTCTCCTTCACTTAAGGACTCGGTAAATTCATCCTCCTTGGCAAGTACTGTTACCTTTGAGCTGAAGGTAGTAAATTCATAGCCGACGAATTTTGTATTGAACTCTGTGGGAATCTTGTTTGTTGCATTCTCATCGCTTCCCATGTAATTGGACTCGCCTCTGGCTTTTCTTGCCCTTTCTTTTTGAAGCTTCATCTCCCTGTTAAAGCCTTCGGTATCGACAGTCATGGCCTTTTCAGACAATATTTCCTCTGTCAGCTCTATTGGGAAGCCGTAGGTATCATAAAGCTTGAATGTCAATTCTCCGCCCAAAGTCTTTTCACCGGACTTCTCAAGTTCCTTTATATAGTCTTCGAGTATTACTATACCGGAATCGATAGTCTCTCCGAATCTTTCTTCTTCAATTTTTATTACATTTTTGATATATGCTCTTTTCTCCTCAAGTTCAGGATATGCTCCCTTTGAACATTCTATTACTGTATCCATGAGGTCATTCAGGAAAGAACCCTTGATTCCGAGAAGCCTTCCGTGTCTTGCAGCCCTTCTTAAGAGCCTTCTCAGGACATAGCCTCTTCCCTCGTTTGAAGGAAGAACTCCGTCACATATAAGGAAAGTAACGCTTCTTATATGGTCAGTGACTACTCTCAGGGATATATCCCTTGACCTGTCCCTGCCGTATTCAACGGAGGATACTCTGCTTACCTCATCCAATATGCTCTTTATAGTATCAATCTCAAATATGCTGTTTACTCCCTGCATTATTCCGGAGATTCTCTCCAGGCCCATGCCCGTGTCTATATTCGGGTTTGGCAGCCTGTTATACACACCATTTTCATCCTTGTCAAACTGTGTGAATACCAGGTTCCAGAATTCCACCACCCTGTCTTCGTCGGCAGCAGCTACGAATTCCTCAACGGTCTTTACTACCCCATCGCCTCTGTCATAATGAATTTCAGAGCATGGTCCGCAGGGGCCCTGGCCGATTTCCCAGAAGTTATCGTCCTTGCCCAGTCTGAAGATTCTTGAAGGCTCCACATCGGTCTTGGAAGTCCAGATGTCAAAGGCCTCATCGTCCTCAAGGTAGATGGTAACATAAAGTTTGTCCTTTGGGATCTGCAGTACTTCGGTGATGAATTCCCAGGCCCATGGAATTATCTCATTCTTGAAATAATCTCCAAAGGAGAAGTTTCCAAGCATCTCAAAATATGTACCGTGTCTTGAAGTTATACCTACATTCTCGATATCTCCTGTTCTGATACACTTCTGGCAGGTTGTAATCCTCTTCTTCGGAGGCTCCTGAAGGCCCGTGAAATAAGGTTTCAACGGTGCCATACCTGCATTAATAAGCAAAAGACTCTTATCATTTTTAGGAATCAGCGGAAAGCTGGCGAGCCTTAAATGGTCCTTGTTTTCGAAAAACTTCAAGTAAGCTTCACGTACTTCGTTTAAGCCCATGTACTTCATATTGTTTCCTCCCTTTTTATATTGAAACTAGTAAATCTTTATAAATAATTAATAAAAATAAAAAAACCTTCATCCTCAAGGGACGAAAGTATAATTCCGTGGTACCACCCTAATTATAAGAAAACATAATTTCTTATATCTCGTGCATATAAAAGCTCAAAGACAGCTTCGAGAGTTCCTTCAAGAAGCTTTCACCAGCCGCTTCCTCTCTTAATGAAGTACACATCCTACTCCTTCTTGTCATCGCCTCAGGGAAAACACAGGTAATGTGTAAAGTTATCTGTTGAATTTTTTCCCTGTATTAAATTATAGCAAGATTATAAAATATTAACTATGTTCTTGTCAAGACAATTAACTATTTCCATAGATGAATCAAGTGACAAACTCATCTCCTCTCTCATTTCCGACATCTGCTTTAGTACATATAAAAATCCAGATCTTCAATAATCACCTTCACAATAACTGCCACCGGCACCGCCAGCACCATTCCAACAAACCCGCCGACCTTGCCCCCTAAAATGAGCAGCAGTATGACAAAAAGAGGATGCATATCTACACTGTCACCGGTTATCTTCGGCGCTATAATATCCCCTTCTATCTGTTGAATCAAGTTGAGGCACAATGCAGTCCATAGTGCGGTTTTGGGAGATATAAGCAGGGCCACAATAACTGCTGGAATTCCTCCAAGCAGTGGACCGAAATAGGGTATTATATTGAATATCCCATTTATCAGTGAAAGCAGAAGCGGGAAGTCAACCTTCAGCGCCATAAGAACAACGAAAGTCATTACAACGATAAGGGCACTCAGCAAAAACTGGCTTAATATATATTTTGACAGTACCAGGTTTATATCCTTGCTCAAGCTTCTGAAAACACGGCGCTTTTTCAAGGGCATAAAAATCA
>JAUZPH010000680.1 GCA_030706065.1 Bacillota bacterium
GATAAAAAAGTAATTTATTAATATATAATGTTATGACAGATTTCCGAGAGAGTTACAAAATGTAGCTCTCTTTTTGGTTTTTCTAAGACTTTCAACTTTTTGTTGACCAAAAAATGTATATTGGACTATAATATGGTTAGTGTGTAATATACATAATAAAAATCGGGGGTGGGAATAGATGGTAAAAGCAATAATCATAGGGCTTCTGCTGATAGCTGCAGGATTGTTTTTAATTCTTTATTTACGTAAAAAGCTGGGCAGTAAGGCGCTGGAAATTCAGGTGATGAAAACCTCAACTATTGGAGATATAAAACGTATTTTTAGTGAAATGGAAGACATGGGCTTGTCCGATAATAACCGGCATTATGTTGAACTCAAGGGAATAACCGATTCACAAAATCCGCCGGTAACTCCTTTTTCGGAACAGAGGGTTGCCTATCATGAATCAACCTTGTCCCAAGTCTATGAGGAAGTAGAATATTATAGGGATGATAAAGGTAATACTCATGAACGTATAAATAAACATGAAAATATCATATCCGAGGAAAGAAGCACTGAACCCATAATACTCAGGGAAAGCGATTCACAGGATGTTGTATATATAGATGTGGATGAGGCCAGGAGCAAGCTAGATACCCGAAAATCCTTCGACAGATTTGAGAGTGAGAATAACATGACGAACTATTCCTTTTTCAGATCCTTTAATTATGGAGTGAGGCAGCCCAGAACTTTAGGCTTCAGAATGGTGGAAAAGACCATAGCGTTGAATCAGCCCTTATACGTACTTGGTGAAGCTTATACCAATGCGGGCAGAATTTACATAGGCAGGCCTACGGACAAGAAGAAACCCTTTATTATATCCACAAAGTCGGAAAACCAACTGGTATCCTCAATTAAATTAAAGACTCAACTTGCCATGTTCGGTGGTATCGGTTTAGTTGTTCTGGGTTTTGCTGCCATGATATTTATAAGGTAGATAATCTGAATATGGAGAATGAGGATGGTTTGGAATATACAAATATTCCTTACCGTCCTTTATTTTTGTATCAAATAGACTATTCTTTTGCAAATAATTTTCAAATACAAGGCTAAACACAATAATGTTAGAAAAGGCTGCAGCATTTTAGAGTATATATTAATTCCTATGTAGGATAATAATAAATAGATATCCTATATAGATGCGGAAATTTATTTCATAATTTATCGTCTTCAAAAAATCGGTGGAGATTCGATATTTTCTCAGGCGAATACTGAAGGTTTTAAATTTCTGCATCTGTACGAAAACTTAATTTAAACTTGTTTGAAAATCCGGAATCTTCAACCGGTTTTTAGGCAAGTTTAAATTTATAGTTGAAGTTGGATATCTATATATAGTTGCGGGCTTGCTATGAGGAAGGTGATATGGAATGAATGCTGACGCCGGAGGAAGTCTGATGACACAGATTACTTTAATAATCATACTTACAGCCATCAATGCTTTTTTTTCGTCGGCAGAAATGGCCATAGTATCCTTGAATAGAAACAGAATAAGGGTGATGGTGGAGGAAGGGAACAAAAGAGCCATCCTGATTGAAAAGCTTATCCGGGAACCAAGCAAGTTTCTGGCCACAATTCAAGTAGGGATTACCCTTGCAGGTTTTTTTGCCAGTGCCTACGCAGCTACAGGACTGTCCGGAAGACTGGCAGTTTTCCTTGAAGTCCACGGAGTAGCCTACAGTCCACAAATTGCGCTCATAATCATAACAATACTCCTTTCATATTTCACATTGGTTTTCGGAGAATTATACCCTAAAAGAGTAGCACTGCAAAAGTCCGAGGCTATAGCTATGTTTACCATTCGTCCTATAATTGCAGTTTCGAAAATAACAATGCCCTTTATAAGGCTTCTTTCAGGCTCCACCAATCTCATAGTGAGAGTATCGGGAATAAAAATGGAGCAGTTGGATGAGAGGGTATCCATGGAGGAGATAAAATCCTTGATAGAGGTAGGCCAGGAACATGGTGTCATAAATGAAACCGAAAGAGAAATGATA
>JAUZPH010000681.1 GCA_030706065.1 Bacillota bacterium
CCGTCTTTATTGAAGGTGATACCTTCTGAAAGCAGCATCTCCTTCTGGATTTCCGGAGATTCAAAAACACCCCAGGGTGCCACCTTTCCGGTTTTGGCCACAACCCTGTGGCAGGGAAGCTTCAGTTCCTCAGGCGCGGCTTTCATGGCCCAGCCTACTACTCTGGCGCTCCTTGGTTCACCAAGAAGCAATGCAATCTGGCCGTAGGTGGTTACCGTGCCTTTTGGGATTTGTGCAACTATATCATAGACTTTGTCGAAGAAACCTTCCAATGGATGCACTCCTTTCAGGACAGAAGACCTGTTTTTTCTATATTATATCATTTTTCAACGTGAGTACAGTGTAATAATTATCCTTCATAATTATTTGCAGTCGGGTTTATCCGAGTAAAGTGTTGGAGTTGATTTCCTTATGTGGTAAAATACTTATAATGTGGGATTGGAACTGAAACAGAAGATTGAATCAGGAGGGGTTAGAATGAATGGACTGCAGGCGATAAAGGCATTCAAAGGCGGCAGTTTCTCGGTTTTAAAACAGGAGAAGTGGCTTTTGTATATAGGAATGACAAAGGAAACAAAGATAAACCTTGAACGGTTAACTTCCCTGAAAGAAGCAGGGAACAATTATGTACTCGATTATGTTGAAAGGACATTGGAGGTGCTGGAGGAAATCCCTGTATCCACGGACAATAAAAGTCTAGTGGAAGAGGTGTTGAAATGGTCTGAGACTGCAAAGGGCGGGCTGCCGCATAAAAGGACGGATTGGGAAGCCAGGGAATACAACCTTTTTGCCCACAATATCGGATCTGCACAGATTTACCTTGAACACACCCCGGCAGCTGATTCCGTAAAAAGAGAAATAATATATACACTTATAAAGACCCACGGCCTTATCGGGCAGTTTTTAAGAGGCGAAGTGACACTTCAGGAGAACAGGGAACTTACCCTGCTTCTTGAGAAAAAGCTGCTTAGCAGGGAGGATTTCAAAGAGATAGTATTAGCACTTAACTTCTGCATAATAAAGGCCGTATCCTCAGAGTTGTGGCAGGAGGTAGGAGAAAAGGTTGAAACCGTTGTGGGTTCTCTGGCAGAAGGAGATTTCTCAATGGAATACAGTCTTAAGGACAGGTTAAAAGCCCTCAGGGAAAATTCAATCAAAAACGGGGAGGACTTTAACAGTGCATACGACGAGGTCTTCATTGATGAAAATTTGTACAATACCGTTGAGAGGTTTCTTCAAAAGGTTCAGCTTTGGTATGTAGAAGCTGCTCTATACGATTTTTCCTTTGAGGAATTTATCAAGATATTCCTCATGACAGCCCGGGAGATTGACCTTGAAAAGACAAGGCACATAAGCTTTGAAGAATTCATGAAGGAAATCTATTATGAGCACGAAGGTAAAAAGAGGGTCAATATATATAAGAAACGTATTATAGAAAAATATCTCTCACAATACTCCATAGAGGGCATATTAGAGGGAAAGCATATTGAGAATATCCATGTCAGGCACAAAATCATCTTTAAGGACACGTTTCAGGAAACCGCCTTCTTCACATTCTCCTTTTCCCCTGCAGGAGAAAAGCTCATTGATTTCTGTACCGAAGCGGAAAAGTCAGGACTGCTTTATGAGAAGGCCATAGTCCTGTTATTTGACCTTTTTGAGTTGAGAAAGGACAAATATGACCGGTTCTATGAAGAGGAAGCCTATTTAAGTACAATGAACGGTTCTATCGACAATAAGAAGATTATATTGAATTACATCAGCGGGAACACGGTAATAGATATAGGGCCCGGCGGGGGAGCCCTGATGGATATGATGGAAGAGATGCTGCCGGGAAAAAGAATAATCGGAGTTGATATATCCCAGAATGTAATAGATTCATTATCAAGAAAGAAAAACCTTGAAAACCACAGCTGGGAGGTAATGTATGGAGATGCCCTGAATCTGTCTCAATATATGGAGGAGGGTTCTGTGGACACCATAATTTTCTGTTCCATTTTGCATGAGCTATTTTCATACATAGAATA
>JAUZPH010000682.1 GCA_030706065.1 Bacillota bacterium
TAAAAGCCGAACAAGGCGATATTATCATCGTTTTTGGTGCCGGCAATTCCCACAAGCTTACCAGGTTAATAGTGGAGCGCCTAAAAAGTACTGGATTTTAGTTTTAATTATAGTAAGCCTTAATCTCAACCAGCGTGGGATTAAGGCTTTTCACTTTTCACCAAAGTTCACTGCTTTGTCGGAATTTTATTTTCTTGATACAATCATAAAATGCGGGCTCATCCCCATGATTTCAGGTTCATTTTCCGTAAGCCTCACAATATTTAATAGTCTCTCTCTGCTGTCCGGATCTTCCCATTTCTCATTCAAGCAGGGTGTGAACCAGATTACTCCCTCCAGAGCATATTTTTCAATTGTTTCGAAGCCTGCTGCCTCAACTTCCTGTTGTAACCCCAATGGAGTATGAAAATAAGCTTGTGTAATGAAATATGGATATTCTTTTGGCCTGTTATGAATACCTGATGATAATTCACTCTCAATCATGTTGATATATATGTCGTCATCCAAAAAATTATTGTCAGTCCCGTAAGTTGACAGAGCCCAGGTTGTAGAACTGAATTTTGATATTCCTACCGAAAATAAAAGCCCTCCCTTTTTCAAAACTCTTCCAGCCTCATTTAAAACCTTTAATCGGTCGTCTCTATTTTGCAGATGGTATAGTGGTCCCATAAGCAGGACTATATCTGCACTTTCATTGGGCCTGCTTATACATCTTGCATCACAAACTTCTGCAATAAAAGTGCTTCTTCCCGTTTGATTTTTTACAGCATATTCAACTGCTGAAGGTGCCAATTCCAGGAGGTGTACCTCATTATTCATCTCGGAAAGCCAGGATGAATAAACTCCAATCCCTCCGCCGATATCATAAATTGTATTATTGACTTTTGAAAGGTATCTCTTCAATATTTCTTTCGTTCTATATAATTCAACTTTCCCAAGTCCTCTTTCCAATCTGCCTTTTTCAGCACCGGTATTATAAAATTCAAATACTCTATCTATGTTTTCCATATTTAACCCCTCTTTCCTATTCACTTTTTCAGGAAATAAAAAATCCCATCCCCAAGACTATAAACCTGTCTTAGGGACGGGAATCAAATTCCGTGGTGCCACCCTGATTCATTAATATGTTACCATATTCATCTTTCGAGTACGGTACCTTTTAGTACTTATACTCCAGTTCAGTAACGTGAACAAACGCCATAACATCACCTTAAAGGATCCATATGGAACTCAGAGGCTTGTTTCAATAAATAATTCTTTACTCCTTTTCAGCCCACGGAGCTCTCTGTAAAAGAATTTAAATATTTACTCTTCTCATCATAGTAAATTGATATTAGCGATATTGTTATTATTTTACATCACAGCAAATGTAGAATCAATACTTAAATTCCAGGATTATTGCTATTTTGAAGTCATTCCAAAACTTAAAATTCTAGGGGGCTGTCGTATTAGTAATCAGGCTCCCTTTGTATGAAAAATTAATTCACCGATTTTTCGAAGGTGATTAATTCAAATATAAACGGCCATCATACATTTCTTACAATATGCATCATATACTTGGACTAGAAAAAAAAAGGGCTTGCTGCATAATGCGTTCATAATCATTATGCGACCTACCCTTTTTCTAAAAGTATCTTGATGCTTTGTAAGTTGTTATTGCACAGACGGTGTGTTAGCCTGTCCAGGTGTGACACCGGCTAAGGCACAGTTTGCTTGCTGCTGCTCATAGGTTTCGGCATAATAAGTTTTTCCTGTACTATCAGAAACGAAATATAAATATTTCGTTTGAGCCGGATGAACTGCAGCATTTAAAGCGGTTGTTCCCGGGCTGCCGATTGGCCCTGCCGGCAGGGCAGCACATTTGTAAGTGTTGTAATAGCTGTTGTATCGATTGACGTCGCCTGTAATAATAGGCTTCACAAAGCGTTCGATGTAAAAAATAGTTGAATCCGCCTGCAATCGCATTCCCTGACTTATTCTATTATGCAGGGCCGATGAAATATTGGCCATTTCAGTTGTA
>JAUZPH010000683.1 GCA_030706065.1 Bacillota bacterium
ATAGTATCAGAGGCAAAGAAAGACAACTATATAGACGAAAACAATACTACACAAGCCAGCGAAGTAAGGGTTATTGTGGAGGGCAAGAAGGACGCCCCGGCTGCCCTGAAGCATTTTTCTGACTACGTTAAGAATAAAAACATAAGTGTTAAGATTATTACTGCTGGAAACTCCGCAAATCCTTCAGGTACCAATACCGACCAGAAGCCTGCCGGCAATTCCGGTGTTGATACGGACAATAAGACAGACAGCAAGGATAATGGAAAAGGTCAGGAAAAGAACAATGAAAACAATAACAAAAAAGATACAAATACAGAAAACAAAGGCAGTGAGAAGAATAATTCCAATAACAAGGATCAGTCCAAAAATTATAAACACAACACTTCAAAGACTTCCTTCAGCGATATTTATAATGCAAAATTCAACAAGAAAAACAAGTGATACCAACATGTTTTGAAAGGGACTCCCTGGAGCATTAATGCCGGGGTCCCTTTTGTTTAATATTGAAGTTACAGGCTTATTGAGGTAAAATTAAAACATGTGAATATTCAACGATTTTACTATACATATAGTTTACCCTCCAAGTCATCCGGAGGGCTATCTTTTACCTGGAGGTTTTTGTCTTGAATTTGAAATATATGATGGAAAAAAGCAGATATAAATTTATATACGACAGTGGAGCCCTTCTTTATGATTCTAACAAGCTCTCAGTTTACAAAAGAGAGTTATCCCTATATGTCAGGGAATTGTACATGTATAACATTTCCCTCAAGAGCCTTTCCACTGAAGAACCCAGTTCTGGTATAAGAGATGAGCTTTTCAATCTCGCAGCCATATGTGCCGAGGACGATAAAGTATCAAGAGCAATAAAAGTCACCAGGGTTCTTCCAATCAAAGAACTCGTTTCTCTTTCAGAAAAGTCCCAGAAGTATCTGGAGAAATGGCAAAAATATATCCTTGCCTATTTTATACTGATAAGCAGCAGTAATTATGAATCCATAATATCATATTTCAATCTGAAATATGTTGATAATACTATTGACAGGAAAAGTGGAGAAATCAGAAGGAACCAGGAATATAATACCAACTCCGAAAGCCTCGGGGGTGATATAACAGGTATAGCATTAAAATGCAAGAATACGAAATGTTTTATTATTACTCCTCAAGGAGCATTTCATTCGGTAAGATGTACCTATAATAAATCTATCGGTGAAATCTGTACCGGTAGGAAGAAAAAAGAGAGGGAGCTTTTCAGAGTTCCAGTTAAATTTATTGTACTGGCTTTTGCTGCTGCAGCTGTTTTCGGTTTTTATTGGTACAGCCGTGTTGACAGGACAGTCTTAATAAAGGGCAGCTTTTACATGAAGCTGGAAACAAACCGCTGGAACAAAGTGATCAGCGCCACCGGGTTGAACGCCAAGGGCAGCCAGATCAGCCAGTCCGTCAAATTATTTAACAGTTCTCTGGATTCGGCCCTTTTATCAATAATGGACGCATCTGTAAAGGCAGATTATATAGATGGAAGCAGTTCTGTAGACATATATATTACCAGTGATAGCAAGACCTCACCTGACCTGAAAAATACAAAAGAGTATCTTGAAGAAAAGAAAATTAAAGCGATAATAAACAGTGATGGAAATGAGCTCCTTTCCAGCAGTAAATAAAAAATCAGCCCTTCGTAATAGAATGGCTGATTTTTTCACTCTCTATAATCCCAATATGTTGTCTAAAGCCTTGACATCGAAGCCTTTTACAACTTCGTCATCAATCTTGATTATCGGAACACTCATGAAACCCAGGGCCATAAGTTCCTTTCTGTACTCGGCATTTGAAACATTTCTTTCTTCAAATTCTATTCCATTCTCCTTGAGATAGTCCTTGACAGCTGTGCAGTATGCACAGGTATTTGAAGTATATACTATAACATTTTTCATAAATATCAGCCTCCATAATAATTTTCAATGTATAGGAATATTCAACCGGTTCTCCAGATGATG
>JAUZPH010000684.1 GCA_030706065.1 Bacillota bacterium
AGGCCATCTGTTCGGCCTCCGCCAAGCTAATACTGGAAGTTGTCTTAATGACAATATTGGAATAAAGAAAATGGACGATCTTTTCATCGTTTATATCCTGGCATACTCGGCCAATGGCACGGTCCCAAGAAGAGTGATGAGGTGCAATACTGGTTGTAAGGACTATAAACGTCTCCGGATATTTTCTGCGTATATTTAGGACAAAGTCTTCGTAATGCACCCTCCAATTCCTTGCCTTGTCTCCATCTCTCTCTTTTCTCATATAATCTTCCGGCACTGAATCATAATTGCCGATATCAATTACCACAACCTGAGGGATATACCCTTTAAAATCCCAGGAGGTAACTCTTCCAAGGTCCGGGTTAAAATGAAGCTTGTCATATATACTTTCCATTCCGATGCAGTTTGGTTCATGGAAGTATCCTGCGCTATCGAGAAGAGCTATACCTCCCTGCGCAATGATACTGATATCGGTTTTCAAATTTCTTGCAGTCATCATGGCATAGGAAAACCAGGCATTTGAATATTCAGCAATATCTCTTGCTGAATGGATGTCTGCATCCTTTGAAGCTTCCGCCAGTTCTCCGGCGGTTGCCGAACTTCCATAAAACTCTATGTACCTTCTTGACTTTTTAGGAGGTGTATTTATACTGCTGTCCATAGATACTATAAAGCCATGAAAGGAAAATTCGTGGCTCCCGTCCTGCCTTTTAAAAAGTATTACTTCATGATTTTTGTCCATCTGTAAGTTCTCAGCCAAAGTTACTTCCTGAATAGTACCATCATTAGAAAGAAGAACCATCTTCTGCACTCCGTCAATCATATACCCAATATAGTTATCATAGTAACCGTGGTTGTTTTTTACCAAGACCTTGAGGCTGGAGCCTGTAAATGACATTGTTACTGAACTTCCGGGAAATACAAATACCGGTGCTGCAGGATCATTAAAATCAATTCTTCCGCTGTAACTAAGTTTTTCGTTATCTGGAGAAATCAGTTTCTCGTTTTCTTTCAAATTCATTTTTCTCACCTTTCTATTTAATATCATAAATGCCTCTGTGCTTGATGCATTCTTACATACAGTACTTCGCATCTTCCTGTATCAACTACTTTGCAGCAACATACCTTTTCCATCGTTCCAAATGGATTATTCCAATTTATACTTATTCAGAGTTCCTGAATTTTATCACAGATGTGAGGCAGGACAAAAAGGGGCTATCGCATCAGCGTTTCTTAACCGCTAATGCGACAGCCCCTCAAAAATTACAGTGCTATTCAGTGAATATTCCTCTGCGGAATAATTGTGAACCGTCCCCTATGCGCTCTTCTCATCCAGTTCGACTTCCCCATCCTTGAGCCTTAGAATTCTGCTTCCGTAGGAGGCTGCCTCCAGGGAGTGAGTTACCTGTACTATTGTCTTGCCGTATTCCTTGTTGATGGTTTTAAAGAGTCTCATGATATCCATACCGGATTTTGAATCCAGGTTTCCTATAGGCTCGTCGGCAAGAATTATCTCAGGACTGAAGAGCAGGGCTCTGGCAATGGCTACCCTCTGCTGCTGGCCGCCGGAAAGTTCCCTCGGGGTATGCTTTCTTCTGTTGCTCATATCTATGACTTCCAATATCTCCTTCAGTTCCTTTTCATATTTCTTTGGGCTCTTGCCGTCCAGTAACAGCGGGAGCATTATATTGTCTTCAACGTTTAAGTTCTGCACCAGATTATAGAACTGGAATACAAAGCCTACCTCCGTCCTTCTCATGATGCTTTTCTGTTTTTCGCTCAGTGAGGCGTAGTCTTTACCATTTATTATGATGCTGCCCCCGGTGGGATTATCCAGGCCGCCCAAAAGGTACAGCAGTGTGGATTTTCCGCAGCCGGAGGGCCCCATTACGGACAGGAACTCTCCTTTGTTTACATTGAAGCTGATGTCCTTCAGAACTTCCAGATTTTCCTTACCAAGCTTAAAGGATTTATATAAACTTTTAACTTCTATTGC
>JAUZPH010000685.1 GCA_030706065.1 Bacillota bacterium
AGGCATTAAATAAAACCCTGGCAGATAGCGTAACGAAGGAGGAGTTGGCGGGCTACACCGGCGCTCTTGATTGCCCACCCGGTGAACTCTCGGACTTGACCGGCATAGGCTATATGACCGGTTTAACTTCTCTAAGCTGCAGCAAAAACAACGTAACAAAGATACCATCAGAGATTAAAAATCTGGTCAATCTGGAAACACTGGATTTTGGTAAGGCTTATTCTGTTGAGTCTATTCCCAAAGAAATCGGCAGTCTTGAAAAATTAAAATATATGAGATTCTATCTTACATCCATAACTGCCCTTCCGAAGGAGCTTTGCAATCTACAGAATCTTAAATTTTTAATACTTGGTGCTAATCAAATACAGTCAGTTCCTGAAGAACTCGGCAACCTGTCAAAGCTTCAGTATTTGGATATTCACGATAATCAGTTGACAACCATACCAGACAGTATATGCAGCCTCACAGACTTGAGAGAACTCGATTTAAGCCATAACTCCCTTACGGCACTGCCTTCAAATTTTGGCAGGCTGGTAAAACTCAAGACACTGAACCTCTTCAACAACAAGATACGGATATTGCCAAAGAGCATGGAAAATATGCTGAATCTGGATACTCTTAATGTATACGACAACTATGAACTCAGTGAAAGCTATAAAAGTTTTATGCCCAAAATGCAAAGCAGTCGTACAGATATTCTGTCCGGTTCAGATTGCATTTTAACCTTGCCTCCGGGTCTTGATCCTAATAACGAGAAGATTACCTTCGAATTTAAAAATGACGATACAGCTTTTGATGTTTATTACGACTATACAAAAATTAAACCTTCTGCTCCCGAACCTGGAAAAATTACTTTACGAAAAGGACTTTTCACGGGCTCGGGCCCGTATGTATTCCGGATAACGGTTAAAAAGCCGGGCGAATCTCCAGCATATGATATATATTTATGGCACATAAATGTTCAGTAACATAAATGGCAGGATCCATTGTTCCTGCCATTTCCCACTGGTTTCCCGAATATTGAAGCTTCACCTGTTGTATTATTTGAAGATCCCCCTGCCGGGCTCTGCCTAAAGTATTCCTCCTGCTTATACCTGTCCAATTCTAAATCAAAGTTTATCATTGTCACCACATCCTTTACTCTGAATTTAAATATTCACCATCAGACACCCCTATCTTGTAATATACCATGATGACCATCGAGAGGATTTATCTAGATATCATAGAACAATTTACTCCGATCTTGTATTTACCTGTGTAAGGATATTTGAAATAAGAAGCTTAAACGACAGGCTTGAATTTCTGGCTGAAAAGGTTGAGAACGCAGAAGAGTATATGGATGCTGCCTGGTATGGCTACAGCTACTTTCAGGGGTACTATTTCAGCAAGCCGGTGATCCTGTCCGCAAAGGGAATCCCCTCAAACAAGCTTACTTCGCTTAAAATCTTTGAAGAAATCAATAAGAGGGAAATTAACTATGATGAACTGGAAACACTTATTCTGAAGGATGACGGCTTATGTTTTAAATTGATGCGGCTCATCAACTCTTCCTCTTTGGGTATGAGGAACAGGGTTAATTCCGTCAAATAAGCATAACGCTTCTGGGTGAACGGGAGATAATAAAATGGCTCTATGTGGTATTATTAAATGACTTCAAGGGTGCCTCCCGGGATCAACTCATAGAGGCTGCCCTTCTCAGGGCAAAGTTCTGTGAAACTCTGTGTACTGCTTTTGGAGACAGGGAAGGTTCCTTTTCCGCCTATCTCACCGGGATGTTCTCCGTAATGGATGCAATTCTCAACTGTCCAATTGAAACAGTCATAAGGGACCTGTATCTACCGGCGGAAGTCAGGGATGTACTACTCGGAAAGGATACCTTCTTTCATGAGCTGTTGGAACTCGCAATAAGTTATGAAAGGAGCGAATGGGCCAATGTCCTCGACCATTCAGAG
>JAUZPH010000686.1 GCA_030706065.1 Bacillota bacterium
CTTTCTTTCTGTTATTGTCGACATATTTTTCTCAAGTGACTGGATGTAAGCAGGTAACAGTAGTATAATAAAACTATTAATAACGATGTGGGAGTTTAAGTATTTACAAATTTGCCCAAGGAGGTATCGAATCTTCACCGATGTTTCCGGATGTAAAATTTCAACGAATTAGAATTCAATTTAGAAGAAACTTTACATCCCGGATAAATTCAAATATAAACTCACACATCTATATAACTTGAGGTGCATGAACATGAGGCTAGTCCCTGTAGAGAGTGTAAAGGAAGGAAGCTTTCTTGCCAAATCGATTTTCGATGACAATGGAAGAATACTTTTAAGAGAAGGCGTAAAGCTGACAGAACCCCTTACGTCAAGGATCAAGGCAATGAGAATATATTCTGTTTACATAATTGATGAATACAGCGATGCAGAGATTGAGGATGTAATCAAACCCGAACTCAGGCAGAAGGCAATAAAGCAGGTTAAGGATACCTTTCTCGGAATTCAGAAACTGGGCCTTACTGCGGATTCAAACAAACCGGCGACAAACAGCTCCTTGAAGGAAAAGGCAGAACTTTTGACCAGCATACGTTTCCTGGCCGATAATCTAATTGATGAGCTGATTTCCAAGAAAAACGTTCTGGTTAACCTTGTGGACATCAAGAGTATGGACAGCTATACGTACCAGCATAGTGTAAATGTCAGTGTCCTCTCATTGATTCTTGGTATTGAGCTGAAGCTTAACAGAGTTGAACTTTATGACCTGTGCATAGGGGCACTACTGCATGATTTGGGAAAAGTTATGATTCCAAAGGAAGTAATGCAGAAGACAAGTCCACTTTCCGACAAGGAATTTGAACTTATTAAAAGTCATTCACTTAAAGGTTTTGAATATGCAAAGAGGATGGGTGAGGTTTCCGCTATCTCCAGGGCGGTAATACTTCAGCATCATGAAAGGTTTGACGGTAAAGGTTATCCGGACCAAAGACGCGGTACTGACATACATCGTTACGCACGTATCGCGGCTATAGCAGATGTATATGATGCTCTGACTTCCGACAGGCCATACAGGCGGGCCTTAAGCCCAAACGAAGCCATAGAATATATTATGGCCAATGGCGGTTCCCAATTTGACTATGAGATGGTTAAGGCCTTTTCGAGGATTATTGTACCCTATCCGGAAGGAAGTCTTGTACGCCTAAGCACCGGTGAGTATGCAGTAATTAATACTGTATATCCGAATTATCCGCTGCGCCCGACGGTGAAAATTGTAAAAAGCAGTACTCCCGGGAGAATCAACAGTATTGTTAATTTGATTCAGGCTCTGGATGTTGTAATAGAAGATTATATTTATGTCTTATCTGACAAGGGAGCTTGATTTGACCAAGTATTAAATATGAGATTTCAGAAATTCAGCAGTTCGCTGGATTTCTTTTTTTCATTAATAATAACAAAAGCCCAACCTTCGGTTTGATTCACCGGAAGCCGGGCGGTATCATTTATAGATGCGGAAATTCATATTTTAATCTATCACCTTCAAAAAATCGTTGAAGATTCGATATTTTTTCAGGTGAATTATCTAGGTTTGAATTTCCCCATCTGTATTATGTTATAGAGAGATAACATCTCCGTGGGATATCTCATATGCATAGGTCTCGCAGCCTACGAAGGGATTGTTGTGAGCTATGTAATCTGCCTCGTCCATATCCTTGGCCCTGAAAATCATGGTGCCTCCGTTTTTATTCAATACACCTGCACAATAAAGAAATTTTCTCATATATGTACTATTATTTATCTCTGAATTATGTCTCTTTGCACCGGCATTATGCTTATTTGTATTCTTATAATTGATCTTCACAAACAACCCGTTCTTCTTGGTCATGTTTTTCACCTTCCATTTCTTACTGTTTATAGTATATCGAACATTTGTTCCC